>CANOLZ010000069.1 GCA_947567075.1 uncultured bacterium | reverse complement strand
TTCTTGTCTGATGTCCAAAATGAACACCTGCCTCTAACAACTGCTTCATTGAAATTACACTCATTTGATTACCTCCATCTGGTTTTTTCTTCCCCACATATCATCCGGTGAAGTTACCACCTTATGGCACCATCTTTCCCGTCCCTGTGGGTGTTTTTTGAACTCTCCTATTTTACCATAAGACTGTTTCAGAATCAAGAGCTATGACGAATACCGTTTATAAAAAACTTAACTTATTATTAAAAATAAGAACATTTTTACTGTCCCCTGCCTATCATAATATCTACAATTTCTTCATACTGAGCTTTCTTTGGTATTTGATATTTTCCAGCTCTTATTTTTACATCATACCCATGCTGATAAAAATACTGGTCCAGTTCCCCTGCATTGTCTATAATTCCTGCATCTTCTAATATTTTGCATGTCCCATAGGAGGCAGTTCCACTTGGAATGGTGATCTCTATAATTTCTCCCTCATTAGCTCCTGGATTTTCCTCTTCTGGTATTATCCCCTCTTTGGGTATCATTTCTTCTGGGGAGGTTTCTATGTCTCCTCCTTCCTCTTCCTCACTGTCTATGTCTTGTCCCTCACTTTCCTCCTTTTCCACTTCCTCTTCTTCTTTTGTATTTTCAAATTCAGAGGATACCGTAGGGACGTCCTCTACCTTTGGCAAAGGTTCTGCCTCTGAAGATAATTCTTCCTCTTTATTGTCTCCTCCTCCTATTTCCTCCAAAAGGGTTGGATTACTTCTTGTCATTCCAAGAGCCTCTGCCCTTGCAATGACTTCCTCATTTGTCAATATCCTTCCTCTACTTTCCCGGCCTGACAGTATTATTAAAATAACAGAAGTCACTGCAATTCCAATTCCTAGCCCCCTCATATAATATTTTAGCTTCATCCTCCTACTCCTTCGAATAAATTAATTACTAACTTGACCTCGCCAATTCCTAAGCCTAATTCCTTTGCTATCTGAAGCTGAGATTTTCCTTCCTGATGTAACTTCAATATGGTGTCATTATAATTTCTGTTCTCTAAGTCTTCTCTTATTTCCTCCGTCTCTATAGTTTCTTCTTTTGCATCAGCTGGCATCTCCACTATTTGTTGCTCTAATACTCTCTCCATCTCAGAATCTTCTATAGGCTCTCCAATTCCTGCCAGGAACCCTTTGGTCTCAGCCTCTATGGAATTTTTAATAACTTCTTCCTTCACTGACGATAAAGTTTCCTCTACTACCTCTACAGTCTCTTTTGCAGTCTTTGCTGTTTCTTCTGCTTCCTTTGCCCTGCGCTCTATTTCCATGGCCGTATTTTGTAAATTGGCATGTTTACTATTTAACATATCATATAAAAACATGACCTCTTCATGGCTTTTATTTATTTCTTTTAAAACTGTGTCTGAATATTCATTCACTGCCATTATTTTTTCATTTGACAATTTACTCAAGGAACGTTCTGTTTTTTCCATAGCATATTCCACTGCTTCATTCACTGTTCCTTCAATTTTTCCTTTCATATTTTTCATCTCATTGGAAACTGCTTTCTCTACGTCTTCCTGCCGAACTTTTATATCTTCTTCATGATTTGACATCATTTCAGGAATAAGAAAACTGGCAATGAAAATTATAATTCCTAATATAATAAGTATCATTCCTACAAGCAGCATTATTTTCCTCATTTCTGCGCTGCTCTTTTATCTTTTAACGGAGATTGTGAAGGCAGCGCAGCAACACTCTCCTTAAACTTTATTTTTCCTAATATTTATATTTTCATGTCAAAACTTTTCTTATCTTTTAAAACAACTTTTCCCTCATTTTTTCCATTTTTCTTTTTTCTCTTTTTTCCTCCATCTCCTGTATACTCATTATTTCCCTTTTCCTTACTATCATATCCATATTGGTGATACTGAGCGTCATCAGGATTATGAACAGTTTTTATATGTTGATCCACAGTTTTTGTAAATTGATTTTGAAGATTATTTTGATCAATCGCTCCTTTTGAATTTTCATTATGCTTCATCGCAGAATAATCTTGTGTTCTTGTAATCATTCCATTCATTTCTAAAGGACTTATCGCCATGTATACCTCTCCTTTCTATTGAAAAGAAGCGGGAAGTTCTCCCATTCTTCCCGCTTTCCCTTTAATTCATTCCAACCATTTTTACTTCTCCATCTTCCTTCACAAATCTACAGTAAGTTCTGGAATCTTTTAAAAGCAAATGTGCGCCTGATATAGATATTTTTGTTCCAGGATAAATTGTCTCTTTTACAGAAACTTGGGCTAAGGTATCCACATCTAGCAGCTCTTCCAATGCCCTTAATTCTTTGCGTTTCGCTATATATTCCATTCTTTGTTTTTTATATGCCATCATCATTGACTCCGCATAACGCATTTGTTCTCCTGTAAGCTTAATTCCTTCTTTCAGCTTTTTGCTTATGTTTTCCAGAATTGGTCTTTGCTTTTCCAAGACTTCCTGAGCTTCCTTTAGCTCATGATAAATCTCTACACTTTTTTCTTTCAAAACAGGATCAACCCCAACTTCTAATGATGTTTCAGAGCCCATGGATGAACCAATCACTTTTGCAAGAATTTGCGTCCCGGAATGCACAGAACCACCATTAATAAATCCTTTCTTTCCGTCTACTTCAATATCTCCCTTTGCATGTACCTGACTATATAAAATAGCCTCTGTCTGAATATAACCACCTGAAGATACTGTAGCATTTTCAATGTATTTAATAACGACGTTTCCTCCTGCAAAAATTCTCCCTTTCATCATTCCATTGATTCCCCGATGAATGGTGACATTTCCTCCTGCTTCTATATAGGCACCTTCCACAATTCCCCTTACTTCAATATTTCCTTTTGCCTTCAGAGTAAAACCGCTTCTTACAGCTCCTTTTACAACAACGCTTCCATCATAATCAATGTTTCCTGTAGCTGTATCTACATCATCTACTTCAAAAACATTGGATACAATTACTTTGTCTTGAGATAGCATAACATGACCTGACACTTCTGATAGCATTTTGCTTCCATCTTCTGTGATCTGTATGTTTTTCCCTGGCTTTAAAGATAAATGCTTTACTGGTTTTGCCTTTGTAATAACACCCTTTATAGACATCCCGTTTCTACCGTTTACCGCAGGGTGAAGCTCTGCCAGTAAGTCTCCAGCCTTACAATGACAAACTGTATTTAGATTGAAAAAGTCTACAGTTCCGTCCTCTTTCAAAGCTGGCTTAGCGGATAAATCTGTCTGAAAGTTATAAACAATTTCTGCATCCTTTCCTTCAATGGGTCTCTTTCCCAATGCAACCTCATAATCTGTACAGTATTGGGGTTTTTCCATAAATTCATCAATGACATCCCAAACAATGCCAAACTTTATCCCCTTTTTTTTCAGTTCTGCTTCAATCTCATCTCTGTCTAGTCTCTTTCCTTTTGCAGAAGGAGGAAAAAATCTTGCAACCCCAACCATTTCGTCTTTCGAAATGGAAACAAGCATTGTTTCATCTGCTACCTGGGCGGCATATGGACTATTATTAAGGTAAATTTCTTTTTCAGACAAGGCTCCATCAATTTCCTTTGTAACTTCAAGAATATCACACCCTATTTTTTGCATCTGTAAATAGTCTCGCACATCCCCAAGATTAATAGGATGCCCTCCATCAACAGGAGGCACAATTTTTAAAAAAGTGCCTGTTTTTTTAAATACTAACTGAAAATACCCATTTTTATTCATGCCCGCTCCTTCTCCCAGATATCAATAGCCTTAAAAGCTATGTATTATCTGTCAAAATACCCATATAATTGCCTAGTCTCTTTTTCATCTTTTGTAATCCCTTTGTGTGAAGCTGTGACACTCTTGACTCTGATACCCCTAGTATATGGCTAACCTCTTTTAATGTCAACTCTTCATAATAATAAAGTACAATCACCTTTCTTTCCCGTTCTGTCAACGTTTCCAAAGCTTCTTTCATCATAAGTTTTAGTTCATTTTGTTCTATAACTTCTTCAGGCTTTGCCAGAGACGAGGTAATTGTCTTGTCTATAGGAACTTCACTTCCTTGATCCGTAAACTCATTTAATGATACAATGTTTGTAATATTCATCTGAGTTTGCCAATCATAATATTCCTCTTCTGATATTCCTAAATTTTCACTTACCTCTTTATCTGTTGCCTTTTTCCCTGACTCTGCCTCTACCTCTTTTACAGCATTCTCTATCTTCTTTTGTCTTTGTCGAATCGTTCTTGGAATCCAATCCATCTTTCTGACTTGATCCAAAATAGCGCCCCTAATTCTCAAACTGGCGTATGTCTCGAATTTTACTGCCTTACTAGGATCAAATTTATCAATTGCATCAATAAGACCAAAAATTCCATATCCAATCAAATCGTCCAACTCTATATGATTTCCCAAATACATACATAGACGGCCTGCCACTAATTTTACTAACGGGGCATACTCTACGATAATTTTCTCTCTTGTTTCTGGAGAACATGTTTTTGAATATTCCTCCCATAGCTTTTTCTTCTCTTCTTCGTCCATGCATCCGCCTCCGATTATTTCATACTGTAAAAATCATATATTGACCATTCTATAAATAAATTCCAAAACTTTCCTTCTATTCCCCTTCAACCATTTTCGTTTCTGGCAAAGGTTCATTCCCTTTCTTTTCTTGCTCTTCCTCATCCTTTTCTTTTAGCTGTTTCTCAATCATCTCTCCATCAATAGCTTCTTCCTCCTTTGGAAACTGAAAAGAATCCAAAATTTTTTTTACTATGTATCCAATAAAGAGAAAAGTAATTAATGTTCCAAGAAGAATAAGTAGAGCGTCTTTAAGGGGATACCTATATATAAATGTCACAATACATGTCAAGGCCCCTGATATTAACATAATAATTGCTGGAATTGGTTTTGTATTCATAAGCTTACCTCTATTTTTTCAATGACTATCCCTATATTTTTTTTATGGGTTTGCCTACGGACTTAATAATAAAATCACCGTTCTCTGGATAAAATTCCACTGTTCTTCCATAATTTAGACCAGTATCCTCTGCCAAAATAGGAATTCTAAGTTCCTTTAACTTTAGTTTTGTACACTCCACATTTCTCTGACCTATTCCAGCCATATCCGACTTATTTTGGAAAGCAAACATCTGAGCTCCTCCAGCAATTTTTGCAACAATACGGCTCTTTACTGCCCCTGCCTTTTCCATCTGTTTTATCAGTTCCATAATGCCTGTATCTGCAAATTTTGCTACATTGGCATTATTTCTTATTTTTGTACTATCTGGCAGCATTATATGAGCCAAGCCGCCTACCCCAGTTTTTGGATCTCTTAAAGCAATTCCCACACAGGAACCAAGGCCAAGGGTCGTAATACTGTCTGGACTGATGCACAGTTTTAAATCAGCCATGCCAACTTTTATCATTTTACTCATAATCTATCCATCTCTCTCACATTCCTAACGCACCCAAAATTTTATCATAAGACTGTAGATCAGGAATTAAAATAAAATAGCCATTTAATTCTGAATCATCTGTAAAAGCTGTCTCAATTAACAAAATTTTATCTCCCATAATTCCAAATTCTATTGCTGGAACACTTAAAATGGCTCCAGCCATATCAATGCATAAATCTGGAATGGAAGGAAATATTTTTAAATTTGTTAGTGATGATAAAGCGTTTAAGTAAGAACCAGTAATAATATTCCCTATTTCTTTTAAAGCTGATATTTCCATTTCTGAAAAATTGTCTTCATCACTGACAGGCATTCCCATAAGGCGGCTTACTAAAACCCCAGCAGATTTTTTTTGCAAAAGAAACATCATACTGCCAGTAATATCCCCTTCCACAAGAAGATATATACCTGCCATGACCAGTTCCTCCCCACCCATAGCCTCTCCTACTTCATGAAAATTCAGCAGTTCTACTTTTGGAACTTTCATATCTACTTTGATTTGAAGCATTTGTGACAAGGATGTCGTGGCATTTCCAGCTCCAATATTACCCAATTCCTTTAAAACATCAAAATATATGTTATCCATGTTATCCAAATCTACTTTTGGCATTTTGCACCTCTCTATACATTTCTTACTCTGTAATAACTGCATTTAAGTCCAAAATAGAAATCAATCCCCCATTGGATTTTCCAATTCCTGTAATATAACCAGAACGTTCATCTTTTACTTCATAAGAAACCTTTTCAATATCCATTTCTCCCAGGGTAACCACTTCCCTTACTTCATCCACAATCAAACCTATTGCAGCTACATCTAACTTTATAATAATAATTCTACTTGTATTTGTAATCTCATCTTCTGGCAAATTCATTTTTAATCGCAGACTCATAACAGGGATTACTTCTCCCCGAAGATTAATTACCCCTTTAAAATAATGTTGCACTTTGGGAACTCGAGTAATATGCTGCATTCTGACAATATTGTCAATATATTTTATATCAATTCCATATTGCTCATCTCCCAGCTTAATAACAATATATTGTATGACACCATCACTTACACTTAATTCTTTCATACCGACACCCCCATATTAAAATAATGCATTTGCATCTAAAATCAGAGCAACTTCACCATCTCCTAAAATAGTGGCACCGCTGATCATTCTGTCACTGTTAATATATTTCCCTAAAGACTTAATAACGATTTCTTGCTGTCCCATTAGCTCATCCACTACGACACCTGCCAGACTGTCACCTTTCTTTACTATAATGACAATAAGGTTGCTTCCTTCCACCCTGCTTGATTCTATGTCAAGAATTTCATTTAACCGAATAAGGGGAATAACATTTCCTCTTAAATTGATCACTTCTTTTGCCCCTACTAACTTTACATCTTGATCCGTAATATCTTCAATAGTTTCAATAGATCCTAGGGCAATGGCATATTTTTCATTTCCTATAACAACCATAAGAGCCTGAATAATAGCCAGAGTAAGAGGAAGTCGAATTGTAAATGTGCTTCCCTCTCCTAACTTTGTTTTCACCTGAACGTCTCCACCTAAAGCTTCTATCTTTGATTTTACTACATCCAGCCCTACTCCTCTTCCAGAAACATCGGTTACTTGTTTGGCGGTGGAAAAACTTGGAAGAAAAAGCATATCTAGAATTTCTTTATCCGTAAGCATATCTGCTTGCTCTGGGGAAACGGTTCCCCTTTCTAAAGCTTTTTCTTTTATTTTCTCAATATCAATTCCATTTCCATCGTCCCTTACCTCAATAATAACATTGTTCCCATCTTGATATGCATCTAAAAATATGGAACCTACTTCTGGTTTTCCTCTTTGAATTCTCACATCATTGGACTCTAATCCATGATCTGCAGAATTTCTCAGCAAATGCATAAGGGGATCCCCAATTTCATCCACAACTGTACGATCTAATTCTGTCTCCTCACCGCTCATAAAAAGTTCCATCTTTTTATTTAAGGTTTTTGTAAGATCTCGGATCATTCTTGGGAATTTGTTAACAACGCTTTCAATAGGAACCATTCGAACTTTCATAACAGATTCATGAAGATTCGTTGTCACACTTTCCAAATATTCAATATTTTCATTTACAGTAGCATTAGCTGTACGGTTGCTGTCACTGGCAGCAACAAGACTGTTCTTAGCAATAATTAACTCGCTGACAAGATTCATTAGAACGTCTAATTTCTCAATATCCACTCGAACAGTACGGTTCACAATAGGTTTTGCCTGCTTTTGCTGGGCCCCAGAAGGCTTTTTCTGCTGAGGGGCAGGTGTTGGGGCTTTCACTGTCTGAGGCTTTGTATCTTCTGTTTTCGCAGCTGGTTTTTCCTCAGATTGAGAAGAAGGTTTTTCCTCAACAGGTTCTTCTTTCACTGGCTCTATGACTTCACCCAAAGCTGATTCAATCTCCGATACATTACGCACTTCTTTCATTACATTATCAAAATTGTCTGTTGAAGAACATATTAAAGAAAAGTCAAACTCAAACCTTTCATCCTCTACCTCCTGAATCGTAGGTACAGAAGCAATAATTTCTCCCTTTGCTTCAATTGCCTGAAAAACAAGAAAGGCCCTGGCAGCTTTTAAAATACAAGTTTCTTGTATATGAATCGTCATTCCGAAAATTTGGCATCCCTTTTCTCTGGCAACTTCAATGGCATGTTTTTGATTTTCATTTAAGGATATAGACAGCCATTTCTTTTCAGCAGTATTTTCTTCTTCCTTTTTTTCTTCTTCCTTTGCCTTTGGAGTCTCTCCTCCTCCCCCAACACCTCCTTCCAATATTTGATTCAGCTCGTTAATAATGGGCTCATTGTCATTGGTTCCCTCATCTGCCGTCTCCTGAATACATTCCAAATATCCTTCTAAAGCGTCTAAGGATAGAAACAAGACATCAATAAGATTGCCTGTTATTTTCATTTTACCATTACGGACTTCTGAAAAAACATTTTCCATATCATGGGTCAGACGCTGCATCCTCTTATATCCCATAGTTCCTGCCATTCCCTTTAAAGAATGGGCCGCACGGAAAATTTCATTTATTGTATCTTCATTTTCCGGCTCGTTTTCCAAAATAAGAAGCTGCTCATTCAAGCTCTGTAAATGTTCTTTTGTCTCATCAATAAAAATCTCTAGGTATTGGCTTACATCCATTTCACTGTACCCCCACATTCTTAATAATCATCTCTGCCACCTTGCCCAGTGGTACAAGGTCATTTACCAATCCAGTCGCTACAATACTTTTTGGCATTCCATAAACAGCACATGTCTCTTCATTCTGTGCAATAACATGTATTTTCTTTTTTTCCTCTAAATGGAGGATTCCTTTTGTTCCATCTCCTCCCATTCCAGTGAGGACAACACATACAATCTCAGCAAATGAACTGTCCGTCAATGATTCATACATATAATTGGCGCAAGGCTTTACCCCCTCTCTTGGCGGCTCGTCCGTACATTGGATACAGTAATCTGAACCCCGTCTTTTTAACTTCATATGTTTTCCGCCTGGTGCAATATAAACCTGCCCAATTTTTATCTTTTCTCCTTCTTCTGCCTCTTTAATGGAAATGCTGCTTAAACTATCTAGGCGTTCAGCTAAAGATTTCGTAAATCCTTTTGGCATATGTTGCACGATTAATACAGGAGCATTTAAATTTGAAGGCAACTTCGTCACCACTTCCTGAAGGGCCTTAGGCCCCCCTGTAGAACTGGCAATTGCCACTAGCTTTTTTCCACTTACTTTTACGCCAACCCTTAATTTAGGGGTAAACGAGCTTTCTCCTCGAACTGGTTTTTTCTTCACAAGCTGGAGAGTATCTCTTATAATTCCTACATTCGGTCTTGTCACAACACCTAACAGCTTTAGAAATTCTCTTTTGAACTCCCTCCCCTTTACCTCCAATATGGCATCTGGTTTATGAATAAAGTCTAATGCTCCCAGTTCTAATGCTTCTATCGTCTCTTTAGCTCCTTCTTTTGTTAAAGTGCTGGCCATGAGAACATTCGCCCTGATGTTTGTCTCTTTCATCTTTTTAAGAAGTTGTAATCCATTCATCCGAGGCATATTTATGTCTAAAATCACTGCCGAGTATGTTTTTTTACTTAACAACTCATAAGCTTCTATCCCATCGTTTGCCGTATCTTCTACTTCAAATCTTTGGTCGCTTTTAATTATATCACACAGAACGCTTCTCATAAGTGCAGAGTCATCAACTATCAATATTTTTTTCTTCATCCAGCCCTACCTTCTCTTTCCTGCGTCGCCGGCGTTCCTCCTGGAATATATACTTTACAATATCCTCCCGCTCTAAATCTGATATTTCTGTAAATTCTAACCTGTTTTCAAATTTTCCTTTTAATTTTTGAAAAGGCATGGAGCGAAGCACCTTTCCAGCCACACTGAAATTTTTTACCTCTCCTTCTACATTCAAATAAAAGGAAACGGTTAAAATACTCTGAGGCTCATAAGCTTTTGGAGCAATAAATCGTAATCCTCCTCCGCTAATGTCTACAATTACTCCTGGCTCCATAGAAAGCTCCTGGTTCACATACTTCACTTCTTGAAGCATCTCTCTTAGATCCTCTTCCCTTACTGCTTCCTTTAAAATTCTACATTGCATTTTAATGGCACAATCTAAACGGTAGTACTCCCTTCTTTGGTTTTTACGAAGAGCAGACGTTAGTTCCATTTCAGCTAAATACATATTATCACTTTTGTAACGCTCTATCACCTTTGCCTCACACCCAAGCATACCTTCCTTTGTGGAAAAATATAAATGGTAGACAGAATCCGCAGGAAGTAAAATAATCTTTCTATTTTGTATAGGCATTTGAATCTGGATAATATTATCTGATAATACATCATATACCGTTGAAATATAAAACTTGCCTTTTTCCCCCTCTTTTACCTTTAAATTCATTTCCACTCTATCTCCTGGCTTTACTAACGTCATCAGCATACCCATATACCTCCTTGGATTTTTAAGATTTTATATTGAGAAATTGAGAAAAAAAATCTTTGATTCCTCCCTTTTTACTGCCCCTTGTTTCCCCAAAAGCTATTTTTTCCGCTAATGTCTGAAAAGCCCTGCTAGATTTTGCATTAGGGCTTTGAAGAGATACAGGATTTTGCTGTAAAACGGCTCTAGATAACTGACTATCTAAAGGGATCATTCCTAAATAATCTAATTGTAGATCCAAATACTTTTTTATAACAGAATTTAATTTATTATAAAGCTGCTCTCCTTCCTCCAGCGTATCCACCTGATTTGCAATTAATTTCACGAAAGTATTTTCTTTTTTATAATGGGGATGCCTGCATAATACTTTTAATAAAGAATACGAATCCGTTATTGAAGAAGGATCTGGTGTCGTCACTAAAAGTATTTCTCCTCCTGAAACAAGAAATTCTAAGACTGTATTGGAAATGCCAGCTCCTGTGTCAATGATAATAATATCTGCTATAGAATCTAAGTCTGATAAATTTTTGATTAAATAATGTATACTTTCTTTATTTAAATTGTTTAGTCCCGCAATACCAGACCCCCCAGATATAAATCCTACATCCATTGGCCCCCATGTAATAATATCTTTCATGGGCTTTCCCTGATAAATGACGTCTGCCAACGTATATTTTGGCAGCTTTCCAAACATCACTTCAATATTGGCTAAACCAAAATCTGCGTCAAAAATTAAAACTCTGCGACCCAACATTTTTAATTGAATAGCAAGGTTAATGGATATGTTAGACTTACCCACACCTCCCTTTCCACTTGTAACGACAATGACTCTTGCATCCTGAGCCAGAGACTTTGTACGTTTTTTTATAACATTCCTTAATTGCTCCGCCTGATCCATCCGCTATTTCCCCCCAAGTAAATTTTTCACTGTACTTTGCGGATTAAAGGGACGAATATCATCGGGAACACTTTGCCCGTAAGTCACATAGGATAAATCCGCACCTGTATGAAGCTTTAAGTTCAATAAGTTTCCATAAGTAGACGTTTCATCTAATTTTGTAAAAATCAATTTATATTTGCATATTGACAAATAGACATCTGAAGTAAAAAGGAGATCTTTATATTTTGTTGTAGCGCTTAATACAAGATAAATCTCCTTCTCTGCTCTTCCATCCATGGCATGAACAAAACTTTCCATTTGTTTCTTTTGCTCTTCACTATGGGGCGAAAATCCTGCTGTATCAACAAAAATATAGTCTAATTTCTGAAAATCCCTCCATGCTCCTTCAATTTCTTCAATGGAATAAACAATGCGAAAAGGGACATTTAAAATATTTGCATAAGTTCGCAATTGCTCAGCCGCTGCAATGCGATAAGTATCCGCAGTAATCAATGCGATTTCTTTTTTCTCTTCTGTGCTAAATTTTGAAGCAATTTTTGCAATCGTTGTTGTTTTCCCTACCCCTGTTGGTCCTATAAAAAAAACTAACTTTGGTCCTGACTTTGCTGGAGTTAACAAATTTGGGGTTCCAAATTTCAAAATCATTTTCTGATAAATATTCACTAATACAGTATCAATATTCGTTCCTGGTGTATTCATTTTCTCAACTTCATCCAAGAACTGATTTGCATACTTTTCATCTACTTCATTTTCCAATAATGTTTTATAGATTAACTTCATATAAGAAGCCATTTGTTTTGATTTTTCATCTGTCATCTCTTCTTC
>CANOLZ010000068.1 GCA_947567075.1 uncultured bacterium | reverse complement strand
CTTCTTCCCTCCTAAAAGACGTTATTAAGGATAGTTATCAAAGGTTAATACAGCCAGCTATTGAAAGGGAAATTCGAAATGCCCTGACAGAAAAATCAGAAGACGGCGCTATTATGGTATTTGGAAAAAATCTGGAACAACTTCTCATGCAGCCTCCAGTTGCCAATAAAGTTGTGCTAGGATGGGATCCTGCATTTCGGACAGGCTGTAAACTGGCAGTGGTGGATGAGACTGGAAAAGTTTTAGACACAAAAGTAATTTTTCCAACAGCCCCTCAAAATAAAATACAAGAGGCAAAAAAAGAATTAAAAAATCTCATTGAAAAATATAACATATCTTTAATTTCTGTTGGCAATGGAACGGCATCTCGAGAATCCGAAATGGTTATTGTGGAACTTTTAAAAGAAATTCCCCAAAAAGTAGAATATGTCATTGTAAATGAAGCTGGAGCTTCCGTATATTCAGCTAGTAAAATAGGGGCAGAAGAATTCCCTAATTTTGATGTGGGACAAAGAAGTGCAGCATCCATTGCAAGAAGAATTCAAGATCCTTTGGCAGAGCTTGTAAAAATTGATCCAAAGTCTATTGGAGTGGGGCAATATCAACATGACATGAACCAAAAAAAGTTAAACGATGCATTAAGTGGCGTAGTAGAACATAGTGTAAATAGAGTAGGGGTTGATTTAAACACAGCTTCCGCTCCTTTGTTAGAACATATTTCTGGTATTTCTAAAATAATTGCAAAAAATATTGTAGAATATAGAGAGAAAAATGGGAGATTTCTAAACCGAAGGCAGCTTTTAAAAGTTCCAAAGCTAGGTCCCAAAGCTTTTGAGCAATGTGCAGGCTTTATGAGAATTACAGATGGGGATAATCCATTAGACGCCACAAGTGTTCACCCAGAATCATACGAAGCAACGTTAAAGCTTCTTGATAAATTGGGGCTGACTATGGAAGATGTAAAAGCAGTTCAGACAAAGGCAGCAGAGAAGAAGGAGCCAAAGAAAAAAGCCGTTGTAAAAAAGAAGGGTACTGCAATGGAAAAAGCTTTGGCTGAGGCTATGTTCCAAAGGGGGATGGGAGAAGAGGATAGGAATATGGAAGGCAGCCTGGAAGGAAATATAAAAAATAAAGAGAAGCTGGCAAAGGAGTTGGGAATTGGAGAAATTACTTTAACAGATATTTTAAAGGAACTGGAAAAGCCGGCAAGAGATCCTAGAGACGACATGCCAAAGCCTATATTGAGGAGGGATGTCCTTGAAATGAAGGACTTAGTTCCAGGAATGATTTTAAAAGGGACAGTTCGAAATATTATTGACTTTGGCGCTTTTGTGGATATAGGCGTTCATCAGGACGGATTAGTTCATATTTCTGAAATGACAGATAGATTTATAAAACATCCATTGGAGGTAGTAAAAATAGGAGATGTGGTAGAAGTAGAAGTGCTAGGAGTAGACATGGGCAAAAAAAGAATATCACTTACAATGAAAGTAAAAAAATAACATTGACAAGATGGAAAATGAGAAGTATTATAAAAATGAAAAAAGAAATTCTTCGGGGTCGGGTGCAATTCCCAACCGGCGGTGATGCTGCCATAAGGCAGACGAGTCCGAGACCCATATTTGTAAGAATATGGTTGATTTGGTACCAATCCAAAACCGACAGTAAAGTCTGGATGAATGAAGAAAGCGTATGTACTGTCTTTTCTATTTTTAACATTGTTAGACAGGACAGAAGAGTAGGGTGGATTCTTCCCAAAATACTCTGATAATTATCTTGTGTTAGCGGCCCCAGACATGAATGTGTCTGGGGTTTTAGAATTTCTTTTACAAATACAGACCAGCAGTATGCTGGGAAAAGGAGAGAAAGAAATGAGTACAAAGAATGTAGTAATGGACAAAATGCCCACACCAATGAATGAGGCAGGAAAGACAAAAATAAGAACAATGGTACAGACTGCCATGTTAGCAGGCATTGCTATTTTGTTAATGCTGTTTGAAATTCCCTTATGGTTTGCTCCTTCTTTTTATGAGATTGATTTGAGTGAAGTGCCAGTACTAATTGGGGCTTTTGCCATGGGACCAGCCGCTGGAGTCATTATAGAACTTTTAAAAATATTATTGAATTTTATCGTGAACGGAACCGTTACAGCTGGGGTTGGAGAACTTGGGAATTTTTGCATTGGATGTGCTTATATTTTACCAGCAGCGGTTTTATACAATAGGAGAAAGACAAGAGAGACAGCTGTATTGGGGATGGTTACAGGAACTATATTGATGACAATAGCAGGATGTATATTAAACGCTTATGTACTCCTTCCTGCTTATGCAGCTGCTTTTCAAATGCCAATAGATGGTCTTGTATCTATGGGAAGTGCAGTGAATCCTGGAATTACCAGTCTTACTACCTTTGTTTTACTTGCCGTAGCGCCTTTTAATTTGTTGAAAGGACTTCTTGTTTCTTTGGTAACCTTTTTACTTTATAAAAAAATAAAAATTCTATTTAAAACAAATTAAAAAGAAAGAATGCTTGAATTTAGTATAAATACATGAAATTCAGGCATTTTTTCTTTTTATACAGAAAAAATCAAAAAAATATCTTAAAAATACCTTAAATTCCTTCTATCTCCATTGACAAGAAAAGGGGAAATGTTATGATAAAAAAGGTCTAAGAAAGAAACGGGCAAAGGAGTGCAAAATGGGTAGCTTAGTAGATATAAAAAATATACATAAGATTTATAACCCAGGTGAAAATGAAGTGCGGGCTCTAGACGGGGTGAGTCTAACAATTGACAGGGGGGAATATGTGGCAATTATTGGCCAGTCTGGTTCTGGGAAGTCTACACTAATGAATATGTTAGGATGTCTTGATATTCCAAGCAGTGGAATCTATTATTTGAATGGTCAGAATGTTTCCCATATGACAGATAATGAATTGTCAGATATCCGAAATAAAGAAATAGGGTTTATTTTCCAAGGATTTAATTTAATTCCAGGATTGACAGCCCTGGAAAATGTAGAGCTTCCTTTGGTTTACAGGGGGGTTGCCAAGAGGGAGAGGATAAAACTTTCCACAGTAGCTTTAGAAAAAGTAGGCTTGGCTCATAGAATGGATCACAAGCCTTCAGAGATGTCAGGAGGACAGCAGCAAAGAGTAGCTATTGCAAGAGCTATTGCTCAGGCGCCGCCTATCATATTGGCTGATGAACCGACAGGAAACTTAGATTCCAAATCAACAGTAGAAATTATGCGTATTTTGGAAGGACTCCACGAAGAAGGGCGTACAGTTATTTTGATTACCCATGACAATGAAATTGCAGCTAAGGCAAAGAGGGTTATTCGAATACGAGATGGAAGAGTGGAGGAAGATTATTATAATAAAGACAGGGAGAAGGGACATGTGGATGAAGTGGATAAAAAGAAAGAATGAAAAGGAAGTAATCTTAGGGGAGGAAGTAAAAGAAAAAAAGAAAATGGATCCAAAAATAAAAAAGAGGATCATAAAATGGGGTATAATAGCAGGGGTTCTTATAGCTATTATTGGTTTTGTAACTACATCCAACGCAAAATCTTCCAATACAGGGGGAGTTTTTCCAGTAGTAGAAGCTGTAAAGGGAGAAGTGGAATCAACGATTGGAACAAGCGGAATTGTGGATAGTGAGGAATCCAAAACATATTTTGCTCCCGTTGATGCAACCATCCAGGATTTTTCCCTTCAAGTAGGGGACATGGTGAGCGCAGGGCAGCAGCTAGTCACCTTTGATGTTGAAAGTCTTCAAAGAGAGACAAGAGAGGCTGAACTTACTGCAGCAGAGACAGAGAATGAATATCAATCTTCTATGGCAAAAAGCGCAGAAAATCAAATGGATTTCAATACGGCTTCTGTAAACGTGGAAACATATCGATGGATGATAGTAAGCCAAAGAGCATACATAAATAATTTAAATCAGGCGGTAGCTCAGAGAACAGCTAATCAAAACGCTTTGCAAGACAGTAATGCTATAAGGCAGGCAGATATAGCAGATGGAATTGCAAGAAAAAACAAAGAGATTAATGACATTGGAACAGTATCTGGCAATGGAGTAAATGGAGAAGACGAACAGAGAATTGCCAAATTAAGAAATGAAATATTGGATTTGGAAAGAGAAAGCGCCAGGCTTGGATTAACTCAGACCCCGGCAGGGGCCACGCCAGAGGAGACAAGAATTATTACAGAGGCCCAGCAGCTTTTAGCTGATATGGAAGGATATCTGGGAACAGACAAGGGAGTGAAGGAAGCAGCAGAAAATGGTATACTGAATAGGTTTGAAAAAGGAAAGCTTCAGGCTACAAGGGAAAAAGCAGCGTTACAGGTGGAAAAGGCAAAAGATAGACTGGCAAAGGCAAAAGCAGGACTTCATGCGGAATTTAATGGTATTGTATCCCAGGTAGATGTAGAAAATGGGGCCACCGTGGCTAGCGGAACAAAAATATTAAAAATAGAAAGCAGTGACAGTGTGAAAGTTACACTGAATATTTCCAAATATGATTTAGAAAAAGTAAAAATAAACCAACAAGTGGACATTGACATAGCAGGAAATGAATATACTGGAAAGGTGTCAAAGATCAATCGTATTGCACAAAAAAATGAATCTGGAACTCCTGTTGTGAAAGTGGAAGTTCATATAGAAAACCCAGATCAAAACATTTATTTAGGTGTGGAGGCAAAGGTAGTTGTCCATATAGAGAAAGCGGAAAATGTAATTATTGTTCCTGTAGAAACAGTAAATACAGACACAAAAGGAACATTTTGTTATGTGATTGAAAATGGGATAGTTACAAGAAAGACAGTAACAACAGGCATTAGCTCTGACACAGAAATAGAAATTAAGGAAGGACTTAAAGAAGGGGATCAAGTAATCAGCTTAATAAACGATAGCATTAAGGAAGGAATGCCTGCAACAGCAATGCCTACTGGCAACACGGAAGCCACTGAGGAGACGGCAGAGACTCAGTAAGCATAGAAAGGTATGAGTGATGGGACAATTTGTAGAATATATAAAAATGGCATTGGCTAATCTAAGGGCAAAAAAGGGCCGTTCTATACTGACCATGTTGGGAATTATTATAGGGATTGCTTCTGTTATAATGATTATTTCTATTGGAAATGGAGTGAAAGCCCAAATTAGCAGCGAATTGGAAAGTATGGGAGGAGGTTTGATTTATCTTCGCATTGACAATCAAAATAAAGACAAGGAAGTGATAGAACTTAAGGAGGAGGATTTTGACGCTCTGAATAGTAAAATTTCCAATCTCAAGGGAGTAACTCCTTTATATAATGCTTGGGGAACCGTGACCAGCCCTAAGGGAAATTTTGAGGCAATAGGAGGCGCTGGTACAGAAGCCTTGGAATTTAATAATTCCGATCCAATTATTAAAGGAAAATATTTCTCAAAGGAAGATTATCTAGCTGGACGCAAGGTCTGTGTTTTGTCAGAAAGCGATGCAGTGAAACTGTTTGGCAATACGGATGTCGTTGGAATGACTATTGAGCTGACCTTTTATAATGTGACACAGGAAATGACCATTGTGGGAATACGTCAAAATAGTACTGCAAAACTTCTGGCATCCCTTGTGTCCAGCCCTAGGGTGCAAATAGAAATGCCTATATCTGTTTTGGGAGAACAGTTTGGATTTTACGTAGAAGGGTTTGATGGGATATATTTAATTGCCAATTCCAGCTCTACTGCTGCTCAGGTGGCCCAGGATGGGATTAGCTTATTAGAAAGCCGTCATAATATTCGAGGAGAAGGAAGAATACAGATTGAAACGATGGCAGAACAGACAGGTATGATAACAAATGTTTTAGATATGGTTACTATTTTTATTGCCTTTGTCGCTGTTATTTCCCTAGTAGTAGGAGGTATTGGCGTTATGAACATTATGCTTGTGTCTGTAACAGAGCGGACCAGGGAAATTGGAATTAGGAAGGCTTTGGGAGCCAGGACAGGGTCTGTTATGCTTCAATTTCTCGCTGAATCGGCAATCATTACTTTGGTAGGGGGATTGATTGGCATTCTTATAGGCATATCAGGAGCCATAGGAATTTGTTCCGCATTTGGATTTGAAGCAGGTATTGAAACTTCTGTTATTATTATAGCAACTATATTTTCATCAGGAGTTGGTCTCTTTTTTGGTATTTATCCAGCAAAGAAGGCAGCGAAATTAAGTCCAATTGAAGCTTTGCGTCACGATTAATTAAAACTTGCACTTCTATTTGTATATAGTATAATAACTATATAACAATAGGGGCTGCCCCTAGATAAACGGTATGGGTTTATTTGGCGGCAGCCTTTACGTTTGCAGAGACGGAAGGGAGAAAGAGCTGAAAATGGCCATTGAATTTGATGTAAAAATGTCGACAAAGAAGTTATATGATTACTTGCTCTATCATACATATACAAGTTTTTCTGGTATGCTAGGAGTATTTATTGGATTTTGTTTTTTATTATTATTTATATTAAAGACAAATTATCTATATTTGGCAGCATCTATTGTAGTTCTTTTGTATTTACCAGTAAGTTTATATACAAGGGCAAAGAGGCAGATGCTGCTTACAAAAGCTTTTAAAGAGCCCCTTCACTATAGGCTGACAGAAGAGGGGGTGGAGATTTCCCAGGGAGAAATTAAAGAATTCCAAGCATGGAAGGATATGTATAAGGCAGTATCTACAGGACAGAGCATAATTATTTATACAGGAAGAATCAATGCCAGCATTTTTCCTAAAGAGGATCTGGGAAATAAAAAAGAGGAGGTTGTTTCTGTCATATCTACCCATATGGATCCGAAAAAGGTAAAGATTCGAAGAGTTTAAGAAAGGGAAGAGGAAAATGCAGGTAATAGAAACATTTAGTGAGAGAGACACGTTTCAATTAGGAGAAAATATGGGGAGAGAGGCAAAGCCAGGAGAGGTATATGCTTTAATGGGTGATCTGGGAGTAGGGAAAACAGTATTTACAAAAGGCATGGCAAAAGGCTTAGGCGTTGAAGACGTAGTGAACAGCCCCACTTTTACAATATTACAACAATATGAAGGGGGCAGGCTTCCTCTCTACCATTTTGATGTATATCGTATTGAAAATATTGAGGAAATGGAAGAATTAGGCTATGAGGATTATTTTTATGGGGAAGGAGTATGCCTAGTAGAATGGGCAGATTCCATTGAAGAAGTTTTGCCGGAAAAATTTTTTCAAATTAAAATAGAGAAAGACTTGGAAAAAGGATTAAATTATCGTAAAATAATAGTAGAAAGATAAAAATCTTCAGACTATGAAAGGGGATGGGAGTCAACAGTAAATTTTGTGCTTCTGTTTTTAATGGGGGCTGTGTAGGAATGGAGGATTGGAATGAAAATATTGGCAGTGGATAGTTCAGGGCTGGTAGCCAGTGTGGCAGTTGTAGAAGAAAATACTATGCTGGCAGAATATACAGTGAATTATAAGAAGACACATTCTCAAACATTGCTTCCTATGCTTCATGAAATAGTTCAAATGATTGAGTTAGATTTACACAGTGTAGACGCCATTGCTGTCGCAGCAGGTCCAGGTTCCTTTACTGGCCTTAGAATTGGATCGGCAACAGTAAAAGGATTAGGCCTTGCGCTGCAAAAGCCTATTATCAGCATTCCTACTGTTGAAGGGCTGGCCTACAATTTGGCAGGAACAAATAAACTCATTTGTCCAATGATGGATGCAAGAAGAAATCAGGTTTACACAGGTCTTTATCAATTTGAAGGACGAAAGCTTTTACACTTAAGGGAACAATGTGCAGTTTCGGTTGAGGAAATAATAGACTTTGTAAATGAACAAGGAAGAGCGGTTATTTTTCTTGGAGATGGAGTTTTCATATATGGACAGACAATAGAGGAGAGAGTGACCGTACCCTACGAAATGGCTCCAGCCCATTTGAATAGACAAAGGGCAGGGTCTATAGCTGCATTGGCTCTCCAATATGGACGAATGAAGAAGATGGAAGATGCAAAGGAACATATACCAAATTATATAAGACCTTCTCAGGCAGAAAGGATGAAAAGGAAGGAGGTGTGACAAAAAAATGGAAATAAGGCAAATGAAGGAGGAAGACGTCCCGTTTGTAAGCGCTATGGAAAAAGAGATTTTTTCCATGCCATGGTCTTGCCAAGACTTTTTAGACATGGTTCATGCAGAACATGCTCATTTTTATGTAGTAGATGTAGATAACGAGATTATAGCATATTGTGGTCTGCGCAATATGTGTGGAGATGGGGAGATAACCAATGTAGCTGTGGGAGAGTCATTTCGTAAGAAAGGAATTGGTAGGAAAATGCTCAACTATTTACTGATAGAAGGGGGAAGGCTTGGAATAGATGCGTTTACTTTGGAAGTGAGAGAGAGCAATCAAGCAGCCATTGCCTTATATACAAGCCTCGGATTTCAGATAGAGGGTATGAGGAAAAATTATTATGTTAGTCCCATGGAAAATGCCCAGATTATGTGGAAAAGGTAGGAAATGAATGGTGAAATTCCCACTATTCATATAGGAAATTTCTAAGGTATAATTTATCTAGCAGAAAAAAACTGTGGATATATGGGAGGATAAATTATGCAAAAATATACGGAGAAAAGACAGGGGAAATTAAAAGAAGCATGTTGCAATATGTGTGGAAAACCATTTTTAGTAAACCACGGAACATTGGAGGAAGGGGTATGCACAGTGGAAGTTGAATTTGGATATTTTTCCAGAAAGGATGGAGAAACCCATACATTTGATTTGTGTGAAGACTGTTATGATGAACTTATAAGAAAGTTTCGAGTTCCTGTTGAAATTAAAGAGAGACAGGAATTCCTTTAAAAAATAAAAGGGAAAGGAGCATAGGCAGATGCTGGATGTATGCTTATTAGGGTGTGGGGGAATGATGCCGCTGCCTTACCGATGGCTCACCTCCCTCATGGTTAGATATAATGGAACAAGTATATTGATTGACTGTGGGGAGGGGACTCAGATTGCTATGAAAGAAAAGGGATGGAGTGCAAAGCCTATTGACATCCTTTGTTTTACCCACTATCATGCAGACCATGTAAGCGGACTGCCGGGGCTTCTTTTGACAATGGGAAATGCAGAGAGAAGGGAACCTTTGCTTATTATAGGGCCTAAAGGATTAGAGAGGGTGGTGAACGCTTTGAGAGTCATTGCCCCAGAACTCCCTTTTTCGATTGAATATATGGAAATAAAAGATAGGGAACAAATATTCCAATTTGAAGGATATCAGATTCGGACTTTTAGGGTGAATCATAATATTCTGTGCTATGGGTACTGCATTGAAGTTCCAAGAAGTGGAAGGTTCCAGGTGGAAAAGGCAGTGGAAAACAAAATCCCTCAAAAATATTGGAGCCGTTTACAAAGAGGAGAAGTTATAGAGACGAAAGAGCAGACTTATACACCAGAGATGGTTCTTGGACCAAAGCGAAAGGGAATCAAACTTTGCTATTGCACAGATACAAGGCCTGTAGATGCTATTATAGAAAATGCGGAAAATGCAGACTTGTTTATTTGTGAAGGTATGTACGGAGAGCCAGAAAAGGCTGGAAAAGCAAAGGAATATAAACATATGACATTTTATGAGGCGGCAGAGCTTGCTAAGAAAGCACAAGTGAAGAAATTATGGCTTACTCATTTTAGCCCTTCTTTAGTGAATGGGGAGAGCTACATGAGAGAGGTAAAAACGATTTTTCAGTGGACGGAGTTGGGAGTGGATGGGAAGACAACCGTATTAAATTTTCCAGATGAATAGGAGAAAGGGGAAAGGGAGTATGGGAAAAAATGTATCAAAGGGAGTCATTATCGTTGTTGTTCTTGCATGTATATGCATTGGATATTATGTATATTTATCCAATCGATCAGTACCAGAGAAAGAAGAAGTAATCGAAGTATCTGCAGCTCAGGAAATACTATTAAGGGATTTAACATCTCAATAT
Organism: uncultured bacterium; assembly: GCA_947567075.1. Classification (GTDB taxonomy): domain Bacteria; phylum Bacillota; class Clostridia; order Lachnospirales; family Lachnospiraceae; genus MGBC165282. The sequence goes on along the minus strand of CANOLZ010000068.1, from coordinate 2,307 downwards.
CCCCCATCCCCAAGAGAGGTGATAAAGTATTATAGTGATTTGACTCTGTGTCTTCATAATGAGAAGTACAGTGACGAAGAGTTTGAAAAGCTGGCTTTGCAGGCGAGAGGCTTATATGATCAGGAGCTAAACAATAATAATAAAGAGGAAGAAAATTTTCTATCATTGAAGTCAGAAGTAGAAGACTATCAAAACAACTCTCAGACAATATCTAGTTACACTCTTAGTTCTAGCACATCTGTTGAATATTGGAAAAAAGAAGGGAGGGATATGGCTTCTCTTTACTGTACCTATATATTTCGTAAAGGAAAATCAACTTCCTCTGTTACAGAGCAATTTATTTTAAGAAGGGATGACGCAGGCGATTGGAAAATATTAGGGTGGACTGTGGCAAAGAAAAAATAAGATGAAAAAAGAAAAAGATATTTCCATTTTAGCTATTGAGACTTCCTGCGATGAAACAGGGGCAGCTGTTGTAAGAAATGGCAGGGATATATTGTCAAATATTATCTATTCTCAGATTGATTTACATAAAGAATATGGAGGGGTTGTACCAGAAATTGCTTCAAGAAAACATATTGAGAAAATAAATCAGGTTATTGAGGCGGCATTGGAAAAAGGAGGGGTTCCTCTCTCTGATTTGTCGGCAGTGGCAGTTACTTATGGACCTGGGCTGGTAGGAGCTTTGCTTGTTGGTGTGGCTGAAGCAAAGGCCATTAGTTATGGCTCAGGTCTTCCTTTAATAGGAGTACACCATATTGAAGGGCATATTTCAGCCAACTATATTGAAAATAGAACTTTAGAACCTCCATTTTTATGTCTTATTGTTTCAGGGGGACATACTCACCTTGTAGCAGTAAAGGGATATGGGGAATATGATATTATAGGAAGGACGAGAGATGATGCAGCGGGAGAAGCTTTTGATAAAGTAGCAAGAGCCCTTGGACTTGGATACCCAGGAGGGCCAAATATTGATAAGCTATCCCAGGAGGGAAATGAAAATGCTATTTCCTTTCCAAAGGCAAAAGTAACAGGGGCTGCTTTGGATTTTAGTTTTAGTGGATTAAAATCTGCAGTTTTAAATTATTTGAATGTTCATGAAATGAAGAAAGAGAAGATTGTAAAAGCGGACGTAGCTGCCTCTTTTCAGAAAGCTGTAATTGAAGTGCTCACAGAACATGCAATAGAAGGAATAAAAATGACAGGGATGAAAAAACTGGCCATAGCTGGCGGTGTTGCTGCGAATTCATCTTTAAGAAAGGCTATGGAAAAAGTATGCATGGAGTGGGAAGTATCTTTTTATTCCCCATCACCAGCCTTTTGTACAGACAATGCAGCAATGATAGGAGTCGCTGCATATTATCAGTTTCAAAAGGGAAAAAGACATGGTTTAGATTTAAATGCTGTACCCAATCTGAAGTTAGAGGATATTTAGAGGAGCTTGTATAAAAGGAGTTAGTATAGAACTGGAATGGAAAAACATACAGCAATTGTTCTAGGGGCAGGACAGGGAAAGAGAATGAAAAGCTCAGTAGAAAAACAATTTATGCAATTAGATGGGAAGCCTATTTTATATTATTCATTAAAGGCTCTGGAAGAATCATTTATCGATGAAGTGATTCTAGTTACAAACCCTTGTAGAAAAGAATATTGTAAAAAAGAAATAGTAGAAAAATATAAATTTTGGAAGGTTAAATCAGTAGTGGGAGGGGGAGAAGAGAGATATCATTCTGTTTATCAGGGAATTCGAGCTATAGAAAATGAAGGATATGTTTGGATCCATGATGGAGCAAGACCCTTTCTTACAAGTGAAATATTAGAAAGAATAAAGGAAAATATAGAAAAATATCCAGCATGTGCTGTTGCAGTTCCAGCAAAAGATACAGTAAAAATTACAGATGAAAAGGGATTTGCAAAGGAAACTCCTAATAGAAACAAGGTATGGTTAATACAGACTCCTCAAGTTTTTTCTTATGGGTTAATAAAAAATGCATATGAAAAACTTATGGAAAATGAAAGAGAAACAAAAGAATCAGGAGTGATGATAACAGATGATGCCATGGTAGTAGAAACATTTACAGACGAAAAAGTTAAGATTGTTAATGGATCTTATAGAAACATAAAAATAACTACTCCAGAGGATTTAAAGATTGCGGAAATCTTTTTAAAGGATATATAAATATAAGGGGATTTATACGATTACGAATCTCTATTTTATTAAATAAAAAAAGGGATTTAAAAAAAATAAAAAAAGTTGTTGACATTTGGAATAGTATTTGCTAGAATAACTCTTGGCTCAGTTAAGGG
>CANOLZ010000067.1 GCA_947567075.1 uncultured bacterium | reverse complement strand
GGATATGGAAGGTAGCTTTTGAACTGGAGGGCAGAAATAAGAGTAAGCTTTCCCGCTTCATCCCCGTTAATGGATAAGGCCAATGATAGTTGGCAGTAAGGCAGCTTTGTCAAGAATGCTGTAAAAAAAGGTGGTACCGCGCTCAGTCGCCCTTTTCTGTTTCACACAGAAAAGGGCGTTTTTTCTAGTATCATAAGAAAACAATGTTTCTACAAGGAAAGAGGGGCCCTTTAAAAAAATAGACATAAAGGAGTGGAAAATCTATGAAAAAAGAATTGTCAAAAACCTACGATCCCCATGGATTAGAGGAGAGATTATATGAAAAATGGGAGAGAAACAAATATTTTCATGCTGAGGTAAATAAGGAAAAAAAACCTTTTACAATTGTAATACCTCCTCCGAATATTACCGGGCAGCTGCATATGGGGCATGCACTAGATAACACAATGCAGGATATTTTGATTCGTTTTAAAAGGATGCAAGGATATAATGCCTTATGGCAGCCTGGAACAGATCATGCCAGTATTGCTACAGAGGTGAAAATTATTGAAAAGTTAAAAGAAGAGGGGATAGAAAAAGAGGACTTAGGAAGAGAGGGACGTTTAGAGCGGGCATGGGAGTGGAAAAGAGAGTATGGAGGAAGAATTATAAACCAGTTAAAAAAGTTAGGTTCCTCCTGTGATTGGGATAGGGAAAGATTTACCATGGATGAGGGGTGTTCCAAGGCAGTGACAGAAGTTTTTGTTCATCTCTATGAAAAGGGATACATTTATAGAGGAGACAGAATGATCCATTGGTGCCCTGTATGTAATACTTCTATTTCCGATGCAGAAGTGGAATATGTGGAGCAGGAAGGACATTTTTGGCATATTCAGTATCCTGTTGTAGGGACAGATGAATTTCTTGAATTTGCCACAACTAGGCCAGAAACAATGTTAGGAGACACAGGAGTAGCTGTTCATCCAGATGATAGCAGATATAAACATCTCATTGGAAAGAAAGTAAGGATCCCCTTTGTAGACAGAGAAGTTCCTATTGTGGCAGATACTTATGTGGACATGGAATTTGGCACAGGCGTTGTTAAAATCACGCCAGCTCATGACCCTAATGATTATGAAGTAGGAAAGCGTCACAATTTGGGGGAGATAACGATTATGAATGACGACGCTACCATCAATGCCAATGGAGGAAAATTCCAGGGCATGGATCGCTATGAAGCAAGGAGGGAGATTTTAAAAGAACTAGGGGAAATGGGCCTGCTCATCGAAGAGAAAAATCACCTGCATAATGTGGGAACCCATGACCGATGTGGAACAACTATAGAGCCTCTTATAAAACAGCAATGGTTTATGAAAATGGACGAACTAATAAAACCAGCCATAGAGGCGGTAAAGACAAAAGAAGTACGTCTTGTCCCTGAGAGAATGGAAAAAATATATTTTAATTGGACGGATAATATTAGAGACTGGTGTATTAGCAGACAGCTCTGGTGGGGGCATAGAATTCCAGCCTGGTATTGCAAAGACTGTGGAGAAATAACGGTTTCCAAGGAAGAGCCATCTTCCTGTGGGGCATGTGGAAGGGAGAATCTTGTTAAAGAGGAGGATACATTGGATACTTGGTTTTCTTCAGCCCTTTGGCCCTTTTCTACCTTAGGGTGGCCAGAATCCACAAAAGACTTGGAGTATTTTTATCCAACAGATGTACTTGTCACAGGATATGACATTATTTTCTTCTGGGTAATCCGAATGATTTTCTCAGGGTATGAGCATATGGGGAAAAAGCCATTTCATACAGTCTTGTTTCATGGTTTAATAAGAGATTCCCAGGGAAGAAAAATGTCAAAATCTCTTGGAAATGGGATCGATCCTTTGGAAATCATAGAGAAATATGGGGCGGATGCCTTGCGGATGACACTGATTACAGGAAATGCTCCGGGAAATGATATGCGTTTTTACTATGAGAAGGTGGAAGCCAATCGAAACTTTGCCAATAAAATATGGAATGCTTCTCGCTTTATTATGATGAATATGGAGGAAGGAGAAGAAAAGAAGGAGGTAGTTTTAGAGCCGGCAGATAAGTGGATTTTTTCTAAGCTGAATCAACTGATAAAAGAAGTGACAGATAACATGGAACATTTTGAGTTAGGAATTGCAGTACAAAAAGTATATGATTTTATATGGGATGAATTTTGTGACTGGTATATTGAAATGGTAAAGCCTAGACTATACAATTTTGAAAATCAACAATCAAAGGATGCTGCCCTTTTTACACTAAAAACCGTTTTGCTTCATGGACTAAAGCTTCTTCACCCTTATATGCCTTTTATTACTGAGGAAATATTTTGCACTCTTCAAAAGGAAGAGGAATCCATTATGATATCCAAGTGGCCAGAGTACAAGGAGGAGTGGAATTATCCAAAGGAGGAGAAAGCCATTGAAACAATAAAAGAAGCAGTCAGGGGAATTCGAAATGTTAGAAGTAAAATGAATGTACCTCCCAGTAAAAAAGTTCCCATGATTCTTTTGTCCAAAAAGGAGGATGTATTGGAAATATTTAGAAATGGAGAGAGCTTTTTCCTATCATTAGCCTCAGCAAGTCAAATGACTATGCAAAGAGAACAAGAGGGGATACCAGAAGATGCAGTATCCGTTGTTATATCAGATGCCATCCTATATATTCCTTTGGAACAATTAGTGGATAAAAAGGCAGAAGTGGAAAGATTGGAAAAAGAGGAAAAACGTTTGGAGGGAGAACTAAAAAGGGTAAACTCCATGTTAGAAAATGGAAAGTTTATGAGTAAAGCTCCCAAAAAGAAAATAGAAGAAGAAAAGGAAAAACTGGCAGATTATACGAGAAAAATGGAGCAGGTAAGGGAAAGACTTTTACAGCTTCGATAAGAGATAGCAAGGAGAAAGGACTATGTGGAGCAAGGAAAGGGCAGTCCAGTATTTATTAAATGTTCCAAAATTTACAGAAAAAAATAGTTTAGATCATACGAAGACTTTGTGGAAAAAACTTGGAAGCCCAGGAAAGGACAAGAAAATAATCCACGTTGCAGGTACAAACGGAAAAGGTTCTATTTGTGCCTTCCTTGCGTCTGTTTTAAAGGAGGCGGGGAAGAGAACAGGGGCCTTTACATCTCCCCATTTAGTCACAATGGAGGAGAGATTTTTGGTGGATGGCAAGATGGCAGCAGATGACCAGTTTCTAGATGCTTTTTTAAGGGTAATGGAAGTGGTGGAAAAAGGAGAAAAAGAAAAAATAAGCCATCCGACATTTTTCGAGTGGTTATTTCTCATGGCAATGGTATTATTTGAAGAGAAAGAGACGGATTATATTATACTGGAAACAGGTCTGGGAGGGAGACTTGATGCGACAAATATTATAGAAAAGCCTCTGATTACTATTATTACAGGGATTGGACTGGATCATACAGAATATTTAGGTGAAACAAAAGAGGAGATTGCTTTTGAAAAGGCAGGCATTCTAAAACAGGGAGTTCCCATTGTTTATAGGAAGACTTCTCCATCTGTAGATAAGGTGATAGAAGAAAGGGCAGACCTCCTTCAATGTCCCAGGATACCTGTCGATTTATCAGAGATTAAAATTTTAGGAATTAAGAATAAACATATTGATTTTTCTTTTAAATCTAGGTATGATAAGTATATTAATCTTAAAATACAGGCAAAGGCCTTATATCAGACGGAAAATGCCATTGTTGCCATCCGGGGATTAGAGGAGATTTTTCCAGAAAAAACCCTTTATCCCACTGTGTTGCCAACAGGTATAGAGAAGATGACTTTGCAAGGCAGAATGGAAGATATGGGGGAAGGTATTTACGTAGATGGAGCCCATAATATAGATGGTATAGAAGCATTTTGCAAGACAGTCAAGTCTCTTATTTCCAATAAGGAGAAAAAGAACATAGTATTGCTGTTTTCAGCGGTACAGGAAAAAATGTATGAGAATATGATAGAGGAATTAGCAAAAATTCCTTTTAGTATAATAGTAGTAACAACAATCAACAATCAAAGAGGGGTAAAGGCTAAAGAGATATCAAACATTTTTAAAAAGTTTACAGACAGGACAATCATTGTAGAAGACAGAATAGAGGAAGCGTATGAGAAGGCCATGGAGTGGAAGGGAAGAGATGGCTTTTTATTTGTTACTGGCTCATTATATCTTGTTGGAGAGCTGAAAAATCTTTCTGTAAAGGATAGAAAGGTGTGATTATGAAAATGATTGATTTTGAGGAAGAATTAAAGAAATTTCATCCAAGTTTAGAGGTAGAGGATGCTGAGGATGCAATTACTAATCAGGACTTGACAGACATGGCGGACGTATTGATAGGAATGATTCGAGAAGCGAAGGATGAGGAATAGTTAGGGGAGATTGGATGAAGTGTTATAACTGTGGCTGCAACTTGTCCGAAAAGAATTTCTGCACAGGCTGCGGTGTTGACGTCACTTTATATAAAAAAATTATCTATATGTCCAATCGGTATTATAATGACGGATTGGAGAAAGCAAATGTCAGGGATTTGTCAGGGGCCATTATTAGTTTAAAGCAAAGTTTGAAATTAAATAAGAACAACATGAATGCCAGAAACCTCTTAGGGCTTGTCTACTATGAAACAGGGGAGGCGGTAGCGGCATTAGGGGAATGGGTCATAAGCAAAAATTTAAAAAACAACAAAAATATTGCAGATGATTACATACGTATGGTGCAGTCCAATCCTACAAAGCTAGATGCCATGAACCAGACAATAAAAAAGTATAACCAGGCATTGGCATATTGTTATCAGGATAGTTTAGACTTGGCTGTCATACAGTTGAAAAAAGTACTTTCTATTAATCCGAATTTAGTAAAAGGATATCAGCTGTTAGCTCTGTTGTATATTCAGGCTGAAGAGTGGGGACGGGCAGAGAGAACATTGAACAGAGCCCTTAAAATCGACTCCAGCAACACACTGACTTTAAAATATTTAAAAGAGACGGAGAAGATGCTCAGTAAGCAAGAAGACTCTTCAAACAGTGGCAAGAAAAAAAAGGCAGCGAAGGAGGAGGTCATTACTTATCAGAGCGGTAATGAGACAATTATTCAGCCAATTAATACAAAAAAAACGGGAGGACTTTCTACTGTAGTCAACATTATGATAGGACTTGTTGTGGGAGCGCTTATGGGAGTATTCCTTATTGTTCCTGCAATGAATAAGGCAAATAACTCAGACGTAAATAAAAATTTTACAGAACTAAGTGATCAGCTTGCGGCAAAAAACGCTGTTGTATCAGAGTTAGAGCAAAGAGTGCAGGCTCTGGAGGAGGAAAAAACAGCCCTTCAGGAAGAGATAGATGCAGTGACAGGTTCAGAGGGAGCGCTAAAAACAAGTGATTATCTTCTTCAAGCTGGGAATATTTACATGGAAGATAAAGGAAAAGTAATAGAGATTATGGATTATCTAGGAAATATAGATAAAGGATATTTAGAATCCGGGGCTTCAGAACCTTTTAAATCAATGTATGAAACCATTTATAATGATATTAGCAAAAAGGCGGCAAAGGAATATTACAATGCAGGAATGGATGCTTCCAGAGAAGACGACTATGCAACAGCCATTACAGAGCTGACAAAAGCTTGGGAATTGGATGAGACCAATGTGGATGCTCTCTACAATTTAGCCCATGCCTACCGCAATTCTAATAATACGACAAAGGCAGATGAATTGTATAAACAGGTTATAGAGTTATTCCCCAATACGAGAAATGCAAGAAACGCCCAAGGTTACTTGTCGGATTCCAATAATGAGGCTCAGGCTGAGGCAGCTAATGAGGAGAACGGAGATGAGGACGAAGGGGAAGAGACAATTCCAAACAATCCTGTTCCAGTGACACCCACGCCTACTGTACCTGTTATTCCTGATCCAACTCCTGTAGTGCCAGAAACTCCAATTACAGTGCCGGGAGTTGATCCTGCAACAGGACTTCCCCTGCCAACTGTAGATCCAAATGCCCTGTTAGGGCCATAATTGAAAAGGGAATCATACGAAAGAGAATAGTAAAAAACACTATTCTCTTTTTGTACTATTTAAATAGAATATTTATATGCAGCAGATAGGAATGCTCTCTGACAAAAAGAATGGAGGATAAAAATGGAAGAAGCTTTCAAAGTAATCAAAACCTATTTAATGATAAAGATGCCAAAAGAGCTTGATCATCATCAAGCAATGCGCATTAAAGATACGGCAGATAAATATATTGAAGGAAAAGATATTGAGCATGTGATTTTTGACTTTGAGGATACAGAGTTTATGGATAGTTCTGGAATAGGAGTCATTATGGGCCGGTATCAAAAGATGAACTATTTAGGAGGGGAAGTAGCGGCAATCCATGTAAATAAACGGATTCGAAGAATTTTTCAGCTATCAGGCCTATATAAAATTGTCCATATTATTGAGGAAAATGTAACAGAACAGGAACATAGGGAGGAATTTTCATGACAAATGAGATTAAAGTGGAATTTGAAAGTTTATCAGTGAATGAAGGCCTTGCAAGAAGTATTGCCGCTGTTTTTGTATCCTATTTAAATCCCACCTTAGAAGAATTAGCAGACATAAAGACCGCTGTTTCTGAGGCAGTGACCAATTCCATTATCCATGGATATGGAAATCGGACAGGCATGATACAGATGAAATGCAAAATGCACAATAAAACTGTGATGATTGAGATCATAGATTATGGATGTGGTATCAAAGATGTAAAAAAAGCCATGGAACCTTTATATACTACCCGTCCCGATTTAGAGCGTTCCGGAATGGGGTTTGCATTTATGGAGGCATTTATGGATGAAATTCAAGTGCAGTCCAAGCCAGGGAAAGGGACGACTATATGGATGAAAAGAGAAATTGGCGTGGAGAGAAAAGAAGAAGAGCCCATTGCCTTTGCAAAAGGGAATAAATAATATGGAAGATACCATTGCTTTATTAGAACGCTCGCACAAAGGAGATAAGGAGGCAAGAGAGGAGCTCGTAGAAAAAAATTTAGGACTTGTCCACCATATTGTGCGCAGATTTGCAGGAAGAGGTTATGATATGGAAGACTTGTTTCAAATAGGAAGCATTGGACTCCTTAAGGCCATTGACAAATTTGATCTGCAATATGATGTAAAATTCTCTACCTATGCCGTTCCCATGATTGCAGGAGAAATTAAGAGATTTTTACGAGACGATGGAATGATAAAAATGAGCCGCTCTTTAAAGGAAACAGCAATGAAGGCAAGGATGGCCCAGGAAAAGCTATCCCATGAAAAAGGGAGAGAGGCTACATTAGAAGAAATTTCTAAAGAAATAGGCGTAGAGATGGCAGATGTAGTTATGGCTTTGGATGCCAATGTGGAAGTAGAGTCCCTCTATAAAACAATTTACCAAGGAGATGGGGGAGACATTTATTTAATGGACAAGCTAAAAGAAGAGAGAGATGGCAACGAGGGTGTGATGAATCGTATGGTCATTGAGGGCCTATTGAAAAACTTGGATGAAAAGGAAAGGGAAATTATTATTCTCCGCTACTTCCAAGATAAGACCCAAAGTGAGATAGCCCATACCCTTGGTATTTCCCAAGTTCAAGTATCCAGGTTAGAGAAAAGAATATTAAGACAAATGAGAGAAAGATTATTATAAAATAGGACAATTTCACTTTTTACTTTTCCATTTCCAAAGGAAAGGGTATAATAGCACTATGGAAAAATGGAAGAAAGGAAGAAAAAAGTGAAAAAAGTGAACTATTTATGGATAGGGCTGGGGCTAACATGCCTCACCCCCTGCTTCTTTTTTACATTGAGCAGAAGGCAGCTTGTCCTTTTCCAATGTTTCTATATACTGGCCATTGCTTCTATTGCCTTTATCATGCACAAAAAGGGATGGAAACTTCAGTGGACAGTAATCTTTATGGCAATAAGCATGGTTGTAAAAATTGGCTATATTTTTGCCACACCTGTTTGGGTCAGACAACATGACTTTATTGATTTTGGTGTAGGATTTGGTCATGGAGGATATATAGAGTATTTTTATTATAATAAAAGGCTGCCAGATTTTGATCCAAGAGAGGTTTGGGCATTCTTTCAGCCTCCTCTCCATCATATGATAGCTGCCCTGTGGCTGGGAATTCAGACGGCCTTAGGAGTGGCCTATCGCCATGCCCAGGAAAACGTACAGGCTCTCACTATGTTTTACGCAGGAGGAACGGTGCTCCTTTCCTATGAGATTTTTAAGAAAATGTCTTTACAAGGGCTAGGGCTTTTTTTGTCCACCTTGTTGATAGCCTTTCATCCTGCTATTATTTTACTTTCTGGAAGTTTAAATAACGATGCCCTCTCTTTGTTTCTCCAAATAATGACCCTTTATTTTACAATATTATGGTATGAAAGGCCTTCTATGGGGAGAATAATAGGACTTGCCCTTTCTATTGGATGTTCTATGATGGCAAAAGTATCTGGTTTTCTCATTGCTCCTGCCCTTGCCCTTATTTTTTTGGACAGGTGGATCCGAGAAAAAGGATGCTTTAAAAAGTATTTGGGACAATATTTTGTATTTGGTCTTATAAGCCTTCCCCTTGGACTTTGGTATCCCATTCGGAATTTTGTGAAATTTGGAGTCCCATTTAATTATACCCCGGATGTGGGAGAGCCTGTAGGAAGCGTTACATGGATCCAGAGAATCTTTGACATGAGGACAGAGAAGGTGTTTGTTTCCCTTTTAAGTAACCAAGATGCTTATGATGAGTATAATATTCCCCTGACCCTTTTAAAGACGGCGATGTTTGGCGAGACGGATCTTTCAATAGGCGCTGAATATATTACTCCCTTTGCAAATTTGTTATTTTGGATCAATCTCTTTCTTGTGGTTTTGTCTTTGGGAACCATGGTCTATTATTTCATAAAGAAGACGGCTCATATAAAAGGGATGCTAAAATTGTTCTTTCTTGTTTATTATGTAGTTATGATGATCTTTTATTTCCAGTTTAACTTTTCCATGCCCTATTTCAGTTCCCAGGATTTTCGATATATTATACCAACAACAATAATAGGGGCAATGTTTTTAGGATTTTTCATACAAGATTTGGAGATAGGAAAAGAAAAGGGGAAAAATAGAGTTTTTCTTTGCTTTATTAGCTTAATGACAGGATTGTTTTCCTTTAGCTCTATGGCTGTATACTTCCTTTTGATAATCAATATGGGATAGATTTTATAAGGACAGAATGATACAATAAGCAAGAAGTAAAAAGAATATGGAAAAAGGAAGGGAGAGATTGATTTGTACAAGGCAGTTAAGACGGATACAGCACCTGGCGCTATTGGCCCTTATTCTCAGGCAATTTGTACAGGAGAGTTTGTCTTTGTTTCAGGCCAGATTCCCATGGATCCAAAGACTGGGGAGTTTTCTGGAACAGATATTTTAAGCCAGACTCGCCAATGTTTAACAAATATGAAAGAGATTCTAAAAGCAGCAGGATCCGACATGAACAAAGTAGTAAAGACAACGGTTCTGTTAAAAAATATGGAGGACTTTGGAGAGATGAATAAAGTATATGCAGAGTTTTTCACAGAGCCTTATCCTGCCAGGGCTGCTTTCCAGGCAGGGGCCCTGCCAAAGGATGCCCTAGTGGAAATTGAGTGCGTGGCAGTTATGTAGAAAGACAAGCTCTTGTTATTAGTTAGCAAGAGCTTTTTTTCTTTTTAAGACAAAAAATGGAAAATGAATAAAATAAAAGAATTCTTCCATAATAAAAAATAAGCTTTATTTTGGAGGGTTTTTGTATGGGTAAAGAGAAGGATATACTTTATTTAAAAGCAGAACGTCACATACAAGTGGAGAAGGAAGTGGTAAAGCTTAGTGATATTGCAAAAATGACTTGCAGCGATAGCCAAATAGTAAACCATTTAAAAACAATTACAGTATATAAATTTAAAAAAGACAGGGAAAAGAGAAAAGTAATAAGTATTTTGAAAATTATTGAATGCATACATGAAGTTTATCCAGATATGACAGTCGAAAACCTGGGAGAAACAGACATTATTATGGAACAGATAAAGGTGGCTGAAAAAAAGGGTGTTATTGTATACGGTAAAGTAGTTTTCGTATCCCTCATAGCCTTTTTTGGAACTGCTTTTACGATTATGGCCTTTCACAATGATATTGGCATCCAAGATGTATTTGATAATATGTATATGCTAATTATGGGAGAGTCTCCAGGAAATATAACGATTATGGAGGTTTCTTATTCCATTGGATTGGCAGTGGGCATTATCCTGTTTTTCAATCATATAGGGGGAAGAAGAATTACAAAGGATCCGACTCCTATTGAAGTGGAAATGAGAACCTATGAGGGCAATGTAAATACAGCTCTTGTAGAGACAAGTAATCGGGAAAGGAAGAGCCTGGATGTGGATTAAAGAGATTTTTTTAATGCTTATTTTTGGAAGCTTTGGATTTATTGTATCTGCTGGAGTTTTTACTGTGCTTTTGGCAGTAGGGCTTATTCCAAGGTTTGCAGGTAAAACCCATACAGGGGATCACATTTTTCTCTATGAAGAAATGGTAGTGGCAGGGTCTATCATTGGGAATTTATGGAGCGTATTTCAGATATCTATAGGTTTGGGACAATGGTTCCTTATTTTATTTGGCTTTTTTGCTGGAATCTTTGTGGGCTGTTTGGCATTGGCTATTGCAGAGATGTTAGACACCATACCCATTTTTGCCAGGAGAATTGGATTTCGCCATGGGTTAGGACTGGTTGTCTTATCTGTTGCATTTGGAAAGCTACTAGGCTCTCTTATCTATTTCTTTTACCGTCTTGCAAGCCCTTTACAATGATTGGAGGAGAAACTTATGTTGGAAGAAGTCAAGAAAAAACAATATCAAAATAAGGTAGATGAGGTAACACCCACCCACAGCCTGTGGAAAAACATGGCAAAGGCTTTTTTTGTTGGAGGCCTTATATGCACAATAGGACAGGTTATTATTCAAATAGGCTTAGGGATGGGGCTGGATAAGGAGACTGCGGGAACATGGTGCTCTTTGATTTTAGTCCTAATATCTGTCGTACTGACAGGTTTTAATTTGTATCCTAGCATTGTGAAGTTTGGAGGGGCTGGAGCCTTAGTGCCTATTACTGGATTTGCCAATTCAGTGGCAGCTCCAGCTATAGAATACAAGAAGGAGGGGCAAGTATTTGGCGTAGGATGTAAAATTTTCACAATTGCTGGGCCAGTTATTTTATTTGGTGTGTTTACATCCTGGATTTTGGGAGTTGTTTATTATATTTTACAGGCATTGGGGGTAGTGGCATGAAACAGATTGTGGGAAGTCAAAGCATTTCCTTTGAAAATCCAGTTTACATTTTAGAAAGTGCATCCATTGTGGGAAAAAAAGAAGGGGATGGGCCTCTTGGGCAGTATTTTGACCTTATTGGAGAGGATCCTATGTTTGGATGTAAATCATGGGAAGAGGCAGAAAGTACTTTACAGAAGGAGGCTGCCTTAATGGCTCTTGGAAAGGCGAAGGTGAAAAAACAAGATGTGCGGTATTTATTTGCCGGGGATCTTTTAGGACAGCTCATTGCCTCCTCTTTTGGCCTTGTAGACTTAAATATCCCCCTTTTTGGACTTTATGGAGCCTGCTCTACATGTGGGGAAGCCCTGGGATTGGGGGCTATGGCAGTGGCGGGAGGCTATGGTGAACAGGTGTTATGCGTTACCTCCAGTCATTTTGGCAGTGCAGAAAAACAGTTTCGCTTTCCTTTGGAGTATGGAAACCAAAGGCCTTTATCTGCCACTTGGACAGTGACAGGAAGCGGGGCCTTTCTTCTTGGGAGTGCCAAGACAAAGAAAACAAGGGCTAAGATTACAGGTTACACTCCTGGCAAAATTGTAGACTATGGAATAAAAGATTCTATGAATATGGGGGCTACAATGGCGCCATCAGCAGCGGATACAATTTATACTCATTTTATGGATTTTAATAGGATGCCTGGGGATTACGATAAAATTATTACAGGAGATTTGGGGAAAATAGGGCAGGTACTCCTTATAGATTTATTGAAGGAGAAAGGTTTTGACATATCTAGGGAGCATATGGACTGTGGCATAGAAATATTTGATGGGGAAGAGCAGGATACCCATGCAGGGGGAAGCGGCTGCGGCTGTTCTGCAGTGACTTTAAGCGCTTTTATATTAAAACAATTGGAAGAGGGATGTTGGAAAAGGGTATTATTTGTACCTACAGGAGCCCTCTTGTCTACCGTAAGCTTTAACGAAG
>CANOLZ010000066.1 GCA_947567075.1 uncultured bacterium | reverse complement strand
CAATAGGAGTGGACGCTCCCACTGCCCCAAGAGCGTTTGCACTATATAGTTACCCACTACCATTGAATCTATAATATTATAAAGCTGTTGAAATAAATTACCTGCCACCATGGGAAGGGCAAAGAGAAAAAGGGACTTTGCCGGGCTTCCAGTAATCATATTGTGCTTCATATAAAATAACCATGCCTTTCCATGTAAAATTCCTATTCAACGACCATGATTTCATTTTTATTCTTTTTGTGTATAATAAGGTAAAAAGTGGGAAGTAAAAATAATGTCAAAATCGTGGAAGCAGTAAGACCTCCCACTATGACTACAGCCATTCCCTGCATCATCTGTCCATTGTCTCCAATGCCAAAGCAAAGGGGCAGCATAGAAAGCACTGTTGTCAATGTCGTCATAAGAATAGGCCGCAGCCTGGACTTTCCTGTTTCTATTAAGGCTGTCTCTACATCCATTGTCTCTCGAAACTGGTTGGTCGTATCTACATATAAAATTCCATTGTTTACAACTGTTCCAACAAGCATTAAAAATCCCATCAAAGAAACCATACTAAATGTGCTTTTAGTGACGAATAAAAGGAAAACCGATCCTATGAGACTAAAGGGAATGCAGATCATGACCATTGCTGAAAACCGCAAAGACTCAAACTGCATAGCCATGACCATAAATACTAAAATAATGGCTGTAGCAATGGCAAGTCCTAATGCCGTAAACTCTTCATTTAGCATTTCTACATCAGAACTAACCCCCTGCTCTACCCCTTTTGGAAAGGTAAGCCTGTCTACCTTCTCTTGAATAATAGCTGGGGCTGTAAACTTATCCTCATTGGACAGGCTGGCTGTTATTGTAGCTAAATACTGCCCTTCCCTCCTCTGTATTGTCTGAGGAGTATCCGAATATTCAATCTCAGCCATATCAAATAGGGGAACCATAGTTCCTTTTGGACTGGCAAAGGAAAGATTTCCTAAATCATGAACAGAGCCATATTGTCCTTTTGGATATTCTAAAATAACGGAATAATTTTTGTTATTTGCATCTACGGTAAGCGCTTCCTGTCCAGTCATAGTCGTATACAAAAGAGAAGCTACCTGAGCTGGGGTAAAACCTGTATGAATCGCTTTCATTGGATCGATTATTACTTTGGCCTTTGTTCCTGTATCCGACATGGATGCAGAAACAGACAGCACTCCCTTTGTACTTCTCATAACTTCTTCCACCTGTTTGGAAGCTTCTTTTAATACTTCTAAATTGGAAGCCTGTAAATCAATCTCTGTTGCATTCCCGCCTACAGACATCATAGAGGAAGAAGTGGAACTAATCGAGATTTGACATGTTTCAAAGTTATTTAGTTGCCTGCTCCACTCATCTACAATATCTAATGTTTCTCTACTACGTCCTTTACGTAAATAAGCGGTAACTGTTCCATTGGAAGAAGCCCCTGAGCTGCTTAGACTATAGGTTTCTACGTCTATATCTTTTCCTATAAACTCTTCCAGTTCTCTAAGTACCCGATCCTTTTCCTCTAATTGGAGATTTGGGCGAAATGTTACAGATAGAGTAATCTGTCCCTCATCTGTTTGAGGCATTAATTCCCTATTAATCCACGTTGCCAAATAAATAGAAAATCCAAAAATTCCTATGGATAAAAGAGCAACAAAAAATTTTCTATTTAATACTCTCTCCAGAGCATGTCCATATAAGAGAGATAACTTTGTGATAAATTTGGAAATAGGAGCTTCCCTTTTCTCCTTTGGCTTGTACTTGAAAAAAAATAAAGGGACTAAAGTCAACGCTGAAATAAGAGATGCCACTAAAGAAAAAATAATAGTAAAACCTAACTGGCTAAACATTTGCCCAGACAGCCCCTTTAATAATGCCAAAGGAAAAAACACAACAATGGTTGTTAAGGTAGAGGCAGATATGGAATTGGCGACCATCTTTACTCCCTCATAAGCAGCCTCTTTATAATCCAACTGTTCCTCTCTTTTTCGAAAGCAGATTTCTAATACTACAATGGAGTTATCTACCATCATTCCAATGCCAATGACAAGAGAGCCCATTGTAACAATATTTAAAGAATATCCCATGGCTCCCATTAAAATAAAAGTGACCAAAAGGGAAACAGGCATGGAACTGCCTACAATAAGGCTTCCCTTTAAATCTCCAAAAAATACAAACAAGACAGCCATGGATAAAGCAATTCCAAGAATCAATGTCTCTCCTACAGATTGTAAGGATGAAAGAATAGCGTCTTTGCTATCATAAAAAATTTCTAAATGAATTCCTGGATTATCTTTGTTTATTTGTTCCACAACTTTTTCTACTTTCTCTGACAAGGTTATGGCGTTGGCATTTTGGCGCTTCTGTATTTCAATTCCAATATTGTCCTTTCCATTATAACGGCTTACACTTTCTGCGTCTTTTACACTATAGTGTACATTAGCCACATCCAAAAGGCGGATTAATTCCCCGCTTGCTGTTGTAATAGGAAGTAGGGAAAGCTGTTCCACTGTATTATATTCTATGTTAGAACTTAAGTTTAACTGCTGATTGCCATGCTCAACGGTCCCTGCTGGTATCGTAAAGTTGGCCGAAGATATATAGCCTGCAATACTGTTCATAGTAAGTCCATATTGGCTTAATTTTTCTTGCATGAGTTCAATACTAATGTACTCTTCCTGTCCTCCCGATATGGTCACATCGGCAACTGCCGTAATTTTACGCAGCTCTGTCTCAATCTCATCCTTTGCAAAGGTTAGCAAATCCATATTTCCCTCTGCTGTCAAAGATAGCCCCATAGAAGCCATGTCATTGACATCTAAGGAAACAATCGTAGGAGAGAGGGCGCTTTCTGGAAGATCGTTTTTTACCTGCTGGATGTCTTCCTGTAAGTCTAAGTAGGCATCGTCCATATTTGTCCCATATTCAAACTGAAAAATAACTAAGGATACATTCTCACTGGAAGAAGATTGAATCGTATTGAGTCCTCCAATTGTTCCTCCTGCTCCTTCAATTTTCTGGGTCACTAACCGCTCTACTTCTTCTGGTCCCGCCTGGGGATAAACTGTCGTGACAATAAGCATTGGCATTTCCATGTCAGGAATAAGCTGCATATTCAATCCTAATATGGAAGATAAACCAAATATAATAATTCCCATAATCATAATGATCGTTGACACAGGACGGTTTAATGCCAGTTTTGTCAATTTACTCATGGCCTTTCTCCTCCTGTTTTGCCAAAATTACTTTTGCCTCGCCTGCCCTTGGCAAAACTTTCTTTATGGTTTCTTCCTTTTCTGTATATACTTCTACTCCATCTCGAAGCTGAGGGGACCAAGATGAGATGACTTTGCTATCTTCTCGTAATCCAGATATTACTTCTATAACATCATCATTAAATAAACCTGTTTCAATGTAAGTTTTTATTGCCTTTCCATTTTCCATACAATAGACAAAAGGAGAGCCCCCTTCATAATAAATATATCCAATGGGCAACGTAATGGCATTCTCTGCCTTATTTGTTTCCATGACAAGTTTTATAGAAGCCCCACTGTATAAGGAAGAATGATCTCCTTCTACCATAGCCTTCACTAGAAAAAGTCCACTTTGGGCATCTACATTTTCCCCTATTTCTGTTATATATCCTCTATAAGTTTCCTGACCTTTTTCCACAATAATTTTCTGTTCCACAGCCAAATTCTCCTTGACTGTATCTGATACTTTAAAATTTGCCATGACCGCATTTGTATTTGTAATAACATAAGCAGGAGAACCTGCCTGGGCCATTCCATACTGATCCACGTGGATACTTTCAATTTTTCCGCTGACAGGAGTTCTCACCTGCGTATAATCCAACTGCATTTTTGCTGTTTTTACAGCAATTTCAGCCTGAATTAGCTGAGACTGGACAGTCACTGTTGTCCCAGGCACAGTATAATCTCTTGTATACTCATAATTTTTCTGAGCTAAAGCCTCCCCGGACACTGCCTGATCATATCCTATGTACGCAGACGTTTTGGATCTCTCTAAGTTATCTTCCTGGGATTCTAATGTTCCTATATTTCCTTTCATCTGAGTATAACTGCTGCTTGCTGCATCAAAAGCACTTTTTGCCGATGTCATAGAAGAGTCAAGTCCTGCAATTGTCAAGCCCATTCTTGTTAAATTTTCCCTTTCAAATTTGACAGTACATACTGTGGAGTCAATCTGGGTAGTCCCAGAAATATCTTCCAGGCTTCCAGAGCTCAATCCAATTCCACTTGTATCTGTACCTAGCATAGCAGCAATCTCACTAGCCAATCCCATTTTTGTTTGAACGTCTTCTGTTTGGTTAAACTGATCAATTTTTCCCCTTAATGCGTTGAGTCGTCCATTTAAAGCGCTTAAAGTACGGTAGTATTCCTCTGCTTCATTTCTGGCCCGTTCCACATCTGACAAATTCCCTTCCAGATCTTCCCTCTGTTTTTTCACGCTGTCATATCCATCAATGGCACTGTAAATTCCATTTTCTGCAGATTGCACCCCGCTTCTAGCAGACTCTAAACTATTTTGAGCTTGTGCCATTTGAAGTTCCAATCCCCCAAGCTGCTGGGCAGCGCCTGCCTGAGCAGAATTATACGTAGCCTCTGCATTTTGAAGCTGTAGCTTTGCTGCAGAATCATCCATTGTAAAAAGCAAATCTCCTCTTTCTACCATATCCCCTACTTCAAAATATGTGTTTGTCACCTCTCCAGACATTTTGGGTACAATAACTGTCTGTTCTTCTGGCATAAGCACCCCAATAAATTCCCCATTTTGTACAATCGTATTTCGAGATGGTTCATCCACTGTCACCAAAATTTCTGTGCTCTGCTCCTCTGTCCCATCCTCCTCTTCCTTCCTGCCACAGCTAGACAAAACCACACCCGTTGACAAGAGAAATATTCCTGCTTTCCCTATCCACTTTTTCATGTTGCTTTCGTTCCTTTCTTCTTTTTTCCATACATCATCCATCTGCCCGCTGGCAGTACACGTAATTCCAATATAAGATTGAACATTTTTAACGAATGTTCTTCATTTCTAACTCCATCATATCTATAAACTCCCAAAACAGCTTTGTAAACTGTCTCATCTTCTCTTCTCCCATTTGTTTTGAAACTTTTTCTATAAAATTTGTCACCTTATTCTGGGCTTCTTCTTTATAAGCTTTCCCCAAATCTGTTAATTTTACAAAAGTTGTGCGTTTATCCTTCC
Source organism: uncultured bacterium (assembly GCA_947567075.1). Taxonomy (GTDB): domain Bacteria; phylum Bacillota; class Clostridia; order Lachnospirales; family Lachnospiraceae; genus MGBC165282. The sequence goes on along the minus strand of CANOLZ010000066.1, from coordinate 7,273 downwards.
TGGAAGCATATCTTTTCAAATATCCCTTCTTTTCCATAGAATGGAGCATTCTAGAAACTGCTGGCATGGATACATGACAAAAATTGGTCAGTTCCTTAATACTTACTTCTCCTTCCAAACAGTCTATTTTTACCATCATAAGAAATTCTCCCTGAGACAAGGTGTCAAAAAGCATTCCAATAGGATATTTTCCAAACCTTAACATCACCTCTTGCAAAGGATGTATAAATATTTGTTCAGACAAACTTATTTCTCCCCCTCTTCATCATCATGTTATCCTTCCCTTTTTATTCTAGAAACTTTTTGCTAAAATAAAAAAATACTTAACAACGTTAATTTAACACTGTTAAGTATTATAACTTTTTTTCTATAATTTGTCAACTTTTCAATATTATTGTTGGATTTTCTCCCTTTAAATGAATAGAAAATATACGAGCACTCCCGTTCCAAGGAAAATACGATACCATCCAAATACTTTAAAATTATGGGATTTTATATAATCCATAAGGAAACGGATAACAAGTATAGAAACAAGAAAGGCTGTTACCATAGCGCTTAGGAGCATGAGCATTTCTTCCATGGAGAAAGAGAATCCATACTTTGCTATTTTTAGCATACTGGCCCCTGCCATAACAGGAATAGCTAACAAGAATGTAAACTCTGCAGCTACTGTCCTGGAAACTCCAAGAAGGAGACCTCCTACAATCGTTGCACCTGAACGGGAGGTTCCTGGAAAAATTGCTGCAATCAGTTGAAATATACCAATAAAAAAGGCATGCTGATAGGTTAATTCATGTAGGCTTTTTACCCTTGGCTCCCTATGTTTATTTTTTGTCTCTATAAATAAAAATAAAATGCCAAATACAATGAGAGCAAGAGCCACTGTGTAATAATTATAAAAAAGAGAGGTGAACAATTCTTCCCACATCATCCCCACAACAGCTGCTGGAATACAGGCAACAAAAATCTTTGTCCAAGTGGATACCTTCTCCCTTTCAAACTTTATTACTTTTCCAAAGGAAAAGGGGAGGGCTTCCTTCCAAAAAATTTTAACGACTGCTAAAATGGCTCCTAATTGGATGACAACACGAAACATGTCCAAAAAGGCCTCTGATTCTTCTAATTTTATAAACTCTTCCAACAATATCATATGTCCTGTGCTGCTTATGGGCAGCCACTCTGTAATTCCTTCCACAATTCCAAATAAAACTGCCTTCCAAACTTCTGTCATATTTTTCTCTTAGCCCTTCCCTTTCTCATACCTTTTTTGAATGCTTTTCCAAGCTTCTCTATTCTATAATATAACATAGAAAGGCAAATCATGCTTTATAAATGGAATTTTTGTTTTTCTTCCTCTCTCTCCTCAATTTTTTTTAGTTCCTGTCTTTTTCCCTGAATCATCCATGCCCCTATTCCAATCAATATTAAGGCAAAGATAACTTGAGGAAGCTGATACGTTAGGGTGGATAATATATTATTTACAAACTGTGGAAGAAAAGAACGAATCAATCGGTAAAAATTTTCCCACAGGACGCTAATTCCTATATAAATCATTGCAATGGATATAAGATTTCTATATTTTTTAAAAAACCTTTCCCATTCCTCCCTTCTCATTTCCTGCATTGGAAATAAAAAGCGATCTTCCATACTGTAAAACTCCTCATCAGGAAGACTGTTTAAATGGTTTGAGTGAAAAAAACTATAAGCCCAGGGTATGATTAAAAATGCCACAAAACTTCCTAAATGAAGCACAACACTTGTGAAGAAAAAAAAGGTGAATATCCCTGTAAGACTAACACCCATTTTAAAAAATCCTAAATACATTTCTCCAAATCCTGGAATAAACGAAAAACAAAAGGTTAAAAATTTACTTTTTTTTCTTGGCATTTTCTTTGCCTCCTTTTTTCTATTCTATTTGTCATTGTTTTCATATATTTTGAATAACTTCTCATCCATATAGGGATTCTTTTCCAGCTTTCATTCATATGCAGGAAATTGTGTCCATTCTAAAATTTGTCTGTTCCAACTTTGAAAGGAGTCATTTAATTGAAACATCATCCCATTTATATTATCTATTGAATGAAAGGACAAAGACTCCATTTTACTACTGGAAAAAGTAAGTACAATGGCACCAGCAATAACTGCCCCTACTTTCAAGCTATAAAATAAGAGCTGGAACTTTGACTTCTCCTTTTTTTTCTTGACTTTTTCCATTATCTCACCTTTTAAAAAAAGAGGCATCTCCCATCCACTCTGTTCCAATTCCTCCCAAAGTTTTAAACTGCACATGTCACATTGGGAAGCATGAGCGAATAAATCATACTTTTCTTTCTCATTTATGTTGTTTTTATAATAACTTTGGATCTGCCCCTTTGTAATATGCCATTCCACTTTTAATTCTTCCCTCCTATACCTTTTTCTCAACATAGCCTTTGCCCTGTAAATCTGGGTCTGAACTGTTTTTTTGTTTCTACCAAGTCTTTCTGCAATTTCCCCTACTCCCATGCCTTTATAATAATAATATTCTGCAATCTCCCCATACGGGGGCTTTAGGCTGCGGCATAAAGTGAGGATTCTCTCCCTCTCCTCCCCTTCCACATATTTTTCCTCTGGGGACGCTTCCTTTTTTGCCATGTCTAAAAAGTAATCCTTTTCTGTCGGAATACTTCTCCTCTCTGCTCTTTTTAAATAATCTAAACATTTATTGGACGCAATTTTACAAATCCATGCTTTTTCATTGCCTTCCCCAAAAGAATCTAGCTTTCCATAGACAGAAAGAAAAGTTTCCTGAGTCAAGTCTTCTGCTGCAAAATAATCAGACGTCATCTTATAACAAATAGAAAAAACCAGCTTTCCATAGGATTCTATCATTTTTTCTATTTTTTGTTCTGCTCCATCCACTTTCTATCTGCCTCCCTTCTATATTATAAAACGACTATCCCAAAAGAAAATCTTCAATTTTTCTTTTTTTCATTACTTGAAAATGACAAGATAGTATTTTATAATATTTTAGAGCCAAAAACCTTCTTGGCTCTTTTCATCCAATCCTAAAGAATACTATCCATAAGAAAGGCCTGGTACATGTATGAGCAAAAGAAAATGGTTTGGCATATTTCTCATTACCTTATTCTCCCTTTTTATTACTTTTTTTCTCTCCAAAAAGGACTCCTCCTATCTTTACTCTAATACCTCTGATTTTTTTTCCTTACAGGAGGGGGTGGGCTATCAAGGACCTGAATGGAATGTCTGGCCAGGCCAATACACCTTTACCTTTACTTACAGCTCCTCTCACCATTTGCCTTTTTCTTTTTTTGCAGATAATGAAATACTATTAGAGGGAATGTTCCCTCCTTGTACACAAGGAAGCCAAAGTGTTACCCTTTTTGTCCCACAAAGGACAGATCGCCTCTTTTTCTCTATTCCTAATGATAGTATTCCTCAAGATGCCTTTAACCTTCATACTTGCCAAATTGATTCCTTGCATCCCTTTTCAACGGATGCTTATTTTCATGGATTTCTTTTCTTTTGTACTGGTATCTTCCTACTCTTTTTTCTAACAAGCTCTGTCTTTTTACGCCTTTCTTCCTCTGAAAAGCTTTCCTTCCTTATTCTTTTCCTCACTGGCCTTTTTACTTGTTTTCCCCTTTTTCGACTCTCTATAGCCTCAGGATGGGACAGCTGGTTTCATTTAAACCGATTAGAAGGCATAAAAGATGGTCTCTATTCCAGACAGTTTCCTGTTATGATTTATCCAAATAACTATAATGGGTTTGGAATGGCTGGTATTTTATATCCTAACTTCTTTTTTTACATTCCTGGGGTTCTGAGGGTTTTTCATGTTTCCATCCTATCCTCCTACCGCTTTCTCCTGTTAGCTATTCAAATGGCTGCTCCCTTTGTCATGTACCTTTCCATGAAAAGTATGACAAATTCTGTCTTCTCTTCCTTCACTGCTGGATTCCTTTACGCCTTATTTCCATACCGGTTAAGTAATCTCTACCATCGTCAAGCCATTGGAGAAGTTCTTGCCCTTTTATTTATTCCCCTCATCATTGCCGGACTTTTCCATATTTTATATCTTTGTCCAAAAAAAGGAGTTCCCTTCCTCATCATAGGATATACAGGCGTTATTCAATCCCATATTTTAAGTTGTTTACTTGTAGCTTTTTTCACATGTGTTCTTATTCTTCTAGAAAGCAGACGATTCTTTCACAAAGAAAGGAGTATCTTTTTCTTACGCTCCTGCCTTTTTGTCCTTCTAATTAACCTTTGGTACATTGTCCCTTTTCTTACATTCTATTTTTCTGGTATGAATGAAGAGGCCTTTATAGGAAATTTTTCAGAGTCTTCCTCTACCTTTTTGGAACTTTTAGGTTTTGTTCCCCTTACTGATGGTGGAAGCCAGGGAGTACTTGGTCTAATAGGAATTGCCTGTCTTTTCATCCCTGTATGTTTTCTTATTTTTTTAAGAGGAAAAAAGCAAGATTCTTTAAGACAGACGTGGTTTTTTACCTTGTTTTTTTTGGGAACAGTTTTTCTTTCCATGACCCTGTTCTTTTTTCCATGGAACTTACTAAACAAGCTTCCCTTTGTGAAGGCGGCAACGGATATGCTTCAGTTTCCTTTTCGCTTCCATATACTAACTTCTTCTCTCCTTATAATGCCTGCCTCTTATTTTATAGAAAATTTCTGGAAAAATAGATTACAAGGAGTACGCTCTCCAAAAGGTTTTTGTATGAAAAAAAGACAGCTTATTGCTGCCTATTTTTCCTTTCTTTTCTTATCCATCTTTTCTTCTATTGGAATTTTGTTTTCTTCCTTTTTCAAAGAAGGGGACATTACAGTCCTAAAAGGTGGGGTAACAAAGGCTCATATACCGGAATATTGGCCAGATGGTACAACGGACGCCAATTTTCGAAATACGAATCTCTTTTATATAGATGAAGCTCTTCAAATTTCAGACTATTCTCAATTTGAAAATAGAATTCGTTTTCTTTATTCTACTCCTAATGAGGAAAGTTACTTAGATGTCCCTCTCTTTTATTACAAAGGATATAAGGCAAAGGTCATTGACAAGGGCAAACTGGCTGAACAAACCTTGAAAACCTCTATAGGCGCTGAGCACCGCCTGCGCATTTTTCTTCCCCCCAGCCCAGTCCCTGTAACCATCTCTTTACGGTATATAGGTGAGTGGTATTTCCATGTTGCTCTTTTTATTTCCGGGATAACGAGCCTGTTTTTCACTGGAAGGCTCCTGCGCCCCATAATCCCTGAAAAACTCCGACAAACCTTGAAGCATTTTAATTAAAATAGGAATTTCTTCCTTTTTTAACTTTTCCATCACTGCCTTTGTCATTAAGTGATGGAATTCTTTATGATGCCAATAAGCCTTCTCACCTTTTTTCGTTAGACGAATAAAGACAACTCGTCGATCCTGCTCGCTTCTTTCCCTAATAACATATCCTTTTTGTACTAAACTGTTCATTGCCGTTGTAAGGGAACCTACTGTAATCCCTAGCTTTTTGGCAATTCCAGACATATTATTTGTCTCATTTAAAAGACCTACTGCTTCAATAATATGCATATCATTATTTGTAATATCTTGAAATTCATCAGTAACAATGGCTTCTTCTTCCCTCTTCCATATTTCGTGGAAGAGTTGAACTAAAATATGATTGATGATATCATACGTATCTAACGATTCCTTTTCCATGTCTCACGTCCTATCTGGTAATAAAGAATCCATAACTTCCTTTACTGTCTCTATTTTATGTGCTTTGTAAGCATTTGCCCCACAAAAGAGAAGTCCATTATCCACATCCCCTAACGCTCCGTGAATAAGAGCCTCTGTAATACAATAAGGAATATCTGTCACACTACATTGTTTTATACATTGATGACAGCCATGGGGAATTTTCTCTCCTGCAATTACCTTTTCCATGAAAGGATTTCTAATTGCCCTCCCTGGCATTCCTACAGGACTTTTTACAATGATAATGTCTTCTTCTTCTGCTTGAATGTAGGCTTCTTTAAAACGAATGTGTGCATCGCATTCCTTGGTTGTCACAAATCTAGTCCCTATTTGCACTGCATCGGCTCCCAGCTTTAGCATATGCTCTACCTTTTGTCTTGTATCCACACCACCGGCAACTGCCACTGGAATATGCTCTTCCTTTCTATCCCCAAATTCTTTCACTGTTTTTAAAATTGCCAAAATCTCTTTTTCATATTCTTTGTCATCATAAAAGGTAAGCTGTTCTTTTGTAAACCCTAAATGTCCTCCAGCCTTTGGTCCTTCGATAATTACGAGATCTGGCAGACGCTTATATTTTTTCTCCCAATATTTTAATATGACTTTGGCAGATTTATCTGTAGATACAATGGGGGCTATTTTTGTGTCAGAACCTTCCACATAAGAAGGCAGCTCTGTAGGAATTCCTGCACCAGAAATAATCATATCCGCCCCTGCCTTCACTGCCTCTTTGACATAATCTTCATAATTTTTTAAGGCTACCATAATGTTAAATCCAATCATCCCCTGGGGAGCTATTTCTCTTGCCTTTTTTAGCTCCTGGTGGATAGCCCTTTTATTTGCTTCTACAGTGTTTTCCTTAAAATCCTTCTCTTTAAATCCAATTTGGGCCGCTGAAATAAGGCCTAGTCCCCCTTCTTTTGCCACTGCCCCTGCCAGTCCGCCTAAACTTATGCCAACACCCATGCCTCCTTGAATAATAGGAATCGTCCATCTTCCATTTCCCATTGTCATTTTTATACCATGCCTTTCTTTTTAAGCTCCCTCTCTTATATCTTCTTTACAATAACCGGAACCGTTTATACCTTTTATTTACAAGCTCCTCATGAGAAAGACTGGAATACTCTTTTAAAAATTCTTCTATAAAATAATCTAGCTTATTTACTACCTCATCCATAGTTTCAGAGGTAAATTTTTCTGGTTCTGGCAATATTTTCTCTATGATTCCCAGTCTTTTTAAGTCTCTTGCTGTCAATTTCATTATTCCTGCTGCTTCCTTTGCTCTCTTTGCATCCTTCCACAAAATGCTGGCAAAGCCTTCTGGAGAAAGGACAGAATAAATAGAATTTTCCAACATCCATACTTCATCTGCAACAGCCAGGGCCAAGGCTCCTCCACTTCCACCTTCCCCAATAACAATGGACAAAATAGGCGTTTGTAAATTCGAAAGTTCAAAAAGGTTTCTTGCAATGGCTTCTCCTTGTCCCCTCTCTTCTGCTTCTAACCCGCAAAAAGCTCCTG
>CANOLZ010000065.1 GCA_947567075.1 uncultured bacterium | reverse complement strand
AAATTCCTATAACAAACAAATAAGGAAGAATAATAAGTAAGCCAATGGCTCCTTCCTTCAATCCATATCCTATGTTATCTATACTCGTTAGAAATCCTTGGGAAATTCTTTTAAAGGCTCCTTCTTCTTTTTTCGGCGTTAATCTTTGTACTTCCTCAATATTTATTGTCACTGTACTGTATTCGATAAGATTATCAAACACCCTCAGTTGAGAACCATAATTCTCCAATTCATACCTTATCTCTGAAAGTCTTGTCTCTATGGCAATCACCGATTCTATGTTCTCTGCCTGACCCATGAGTTCCAACAGTCTCTCCAATTCTATTTCTAAAGACTTTTTTCGGCTTTCTGCATCAACATACTGCAAGGTTACATCTTCCACCCATTCATTTTTCCTGTAAACATTAGAAAAACCTTCCACCTCTTCCACAAAGGAGTCTAACTGATCAGCAGGAATTCTTGCAACAATGCTCCCCTGTTTTCTTTTATTTTCATTACTAAGCATGGTTCCCGATGTACTTAAGTTTTCTGTATATCCTCCCAGCTCCTCCACCTTTTCTGGAATTTTTTTCATTAGACTGTCAAACTGTTCTGTTTCCACTGACATATCCACATTGCGAATTAGTTTTCTTCCTTCTGAAACATTTTTCACCTCATGGGTAATATTGGCTTCACTTTTCAAAGCCATACTTTCTGTATTCCCAGCTTCTTCCATAGGCGCAGACTCATATACTCCTTGTGCAGGAGCTGCAGTATCTGCTGCAAACTCCTGCGTGGCTGTATTTTTACTTCCACATCCTACTAATATAAATGTTGCTATCATTACAACTAGAAGCAGACTTTTTTTCATATTTTTAACCATGCCCTTTCCTCAACCTGTCTCCTTACATACTATCATAGGCGACATAAACAATCCAACGTAGGATTTTGCTCTTCCTTTCTATAAAAACAAGTTTTCCACTGTCTGAAATAAGTCTTCTTCCTCTTGTATTTTTTCTTCTCCGCCTAAAACACAAATTTGGTTTTGTTTCAACACTGCCTGGACATAAGGGACAAGACTGCGTATAGTTTCCTCTTTTGCATTGAGAATTTGCGTCCTCTCTGTCTGAGCATCCTCATAGGTCATATGATTCAAATATGCGGTCAAGGAGCGAAGTCCTTTTGCAGCTGGCATCATTGGAATATCCATATCACTGATTGTTCCAATAATATATTTTGTCATTGTATCCTCATCTGCAGTGAATGCACTTATATATTTTGGTATTTCATTATAAACTTCCAATGTTCTCTTTAAGTTTGGATCTCTATAAGAGACAAAGTAGCTATCTCCGATTCTGGAAAAGGCTGTCATGCACCCATAAGCCCCTCCCATTACCCGCACCTGACTCCACAGATAATCATAACCTAAAATATGCTTTAGCACTTTCAAAGCTCCTGTATAAGGCAATCCTCCTTGTATAAAGTTTCCTCCCTTTGCCACATATTGAACTTTGGCAGATGTTTTAAAGCCTTCATTGAGATGTTGTTTTGGAAATTCATAAGCGCTCTCCTCCACTGGCTCTTTATATAACATTGGCTTTAAAGCTTCTATTTCTTTTGAAAGTAATGAAAACCCTGTCTCATCACAAGTATAATCAACCATCATATTTTCCTCTTGGAAAATATAATGCATTAGTTTCTGTAAGTTTGCAATAAGCTCTTTTTTTTCTTCTTCAAAATGAGCTTCCAGTCTTTCTAGCAAACGGTAGAAAGCCATTCCTCCTACTAAGTCGGCAAAATAAGCTGTATTTGAGCCATAAGAGAGAGCTCTCATGGCAGCTACGGAATGGCCAGAAGAAGTCATACTCATCTGCATCCTGGACTTTAACATGGCAATAATTTCATATAACCTTTTTTCATCTTCTATTTTGGAAGTAAATAAAATTTCTTTTATCATAGAAAAAACAAAGTCCAGCTTCTCATAAAAGGTCTTTGCTTTTACTTCAAAACAGGCTTTATACTTTCCCTCCTCCTTTAAGTTAGCATAAGAAGAAACAGTGCAATTCATTCCCCCACTCTTTCTATTAATTTCATGAAACAGTTCTCTGTAAGAATAATGTTTCGTGTCTACAAATCCAAGAACAGCCTTTAAAATTCCCATATATGGAAGGAGAGAAAGGGGAACCTTTCTTGTGTCAAATAATAAAGTCAAATACCCTATTCCATTTGTATGGAGATCATGCCATAAAAGCAATGTATTTCCTACATAGGTCTCCTTATTATAATAAGGCTCTGCCTCCTTTTTAATATCTTCTCTTTTTAAAATAGGAATTGCCGCTAAGTCCTCAGGAGAGCTGGGCTCCTTTTGATAACGCACAAGCTCCTTTGTGTCTTCCACCATTTTCATTAATTGCTCTTTTGATAAAGAATTTTTTAGCTTTCTTAACTTTTCTACTACTTCCTTCTCTTTTTTAGCTGTCAGTCCTTTTTTAGGCTCAATCAGGACAAAGGAGGCGTGAGGATTATCTATCATATAGTTCTTTATTAACTCTTCATAATATCCTGTCCCAATTTTTTCCCTTAAAAAACGAAAGGTGTCCAATGCTTCTAAATGTAAAAAGGGAAGACTTTCTTCATATAACCAGCTGTCATAAGCTTGAAGCCCATACATTAACCCTTTAGGGTAAGAACCAAAATCTGCCTCCCTATATTTAAATTCATAATAATTAATGCCTGCCTCTAATGCCTTTTCATCCATTCCTTCTTCTACAATTTTGGACAGCTCCCCAAAGATCAGTTCCAAAAACCGCTCCTTATCCTCTTTGTTTGCGTTTTTCACAATAACCGACAAAAAAGGTTGATAAATGCCATTTTCATAAGTACTCATGACATCCTTTCCAATTTTGTTATCCAACAACGCTTGTTTTAAAGGAGCCCCAGGTGCTGCCAGCAAGGCATACTCCAAAATTTGAAAGGCCAAATAAAGTTCTTTATTTAAACTTGTATCCACAACCGTTGTATATGCCATATAAGTTTTATCTTTTTCCGATTCTTCCTGAGTAATGGAATATTGCTTTTCCACTTCTTTTCTTTTCTCAAAGGGCTTTTGAAGGGAAATATCAAAGTCTACTTCCATTTTCTCAAATTTGCTAAAATACTCCTTGTCGATCCAATCTAACTTTTCTGCCATATCCATATTTCCATACAAATAAAGATAGCTGTTAGAAGGATGATAATACTTTTTATGGAAATCTAGAAATTGTTCATAGGTTAAATCAGGAATGCTGTCTGGATCTCCCCCTGACTCCACTCCATAAACTGTGTCTGGAAATAGAGAATTTAAAATTTCCCTGTCCAAAAGATCTTCTGGAGAAGAAAAAACACCTTTCATCTCATTATACACAACTCCATTATAGGTAATATCCCCTTCCACACTTTCTAATTCATAATGCCAGCCTTCTTGGCGAAAGATTTCACTTCTATTATATATGTTGGGAAAAAACACTGCATCTAAATAAACATGCATTAAATTCTGAAAATCCTTGTCATTACAGCTGGCAACTGGATATACTGTTTTATCTGGATATGTCATGGCATTTAAAAAGGTATTCAAGGAGCCTTTGACCAACTCAACAAAGGGATCTTTTGCTGGAAATTTCTTTGAACCACACAAAACAGAATGCTCTAAAATATGAGGGACTCCTGTTCCGTCAGAAGGAAGAGTTTTAAATCCAATTTGAAATACCTTATTTTCATCATCATTGGATAAAAGGAGCACTCTTGCCCCTGTTTTTTTATGCTTTAACAAATATCCCTCTGAATGAATATCTTTTAATTCCTTCTTTTCCAGAAGGTCATATGCACACAGTTCTTCTATTTTCATCCTCATTCTAATCCTTTCTTTATTATGGGGAACATGCCCGAATTTTCCAATATATTTTATTGTATCCTTATATTATAACAGGTATTCTTTGAATAAAAAAGAGGAAAAATTGAAACTCTTTTTATTTGTTTCCCCCTTTTCGGATAAGAAAAAGGATATGGAAAAAGTAGCAAACAACTTTTTCCATATCCTTTTTTTATTTATTATGCTGAGCATTCTCTTTTCTATATTTTAAAATCCATCTTACAAAAAAGAGTCCTAGAATAATAACTCCTATTATCATCATGACAATGATAAACATGTTATTTACCTTTCCTGCAAGAAATATACTTGTAGGCCCATCTGTTCCCCCAATAATAGAAATAGATGCTGTGCCCTTTTTATTCCAGAAGAAACAACCACTTCCTATGAGAAGAGCAAATAAAGCCAGAATCATGAAAATTCCTTTTTTCTTCTTTTCCATAGTCCTCCCTTTCTTATTAAATTAACGAATGACGAAATTGACAATTTTTCCTGGTACATATATTTCTTTTATAATGGTTCCCTTGAGCTTGTCTCCCAAAGATTTCTTCCCTGCCAAAATAGCGTCTTCTTTTGAAACATCCCTTTCTACTTTTATAATTACCTTTGTTCTCCCATTCATTTGAACTGCAATTTCTACTTGCGCATCTTTCATAGAATCCTCATCGTACTGAGGCCACTTATTTTGAAATACAGAAGTTTCATGTCCAAGGTGGCGCCACAATTCCTCACTTAGATGGGGAGCAAAAGGGGCTATTAAAAGAACAGCAGTCTCCAGTGTCTTCTTGTCCACTCCTTCTTTCTTTGCCAAGTCTACCATTTTATTATTATATTCCATAAATCCAGATACTACTGTATTTAAGCTAAAGTTTTCAAGCCTCGTTGTAATATCATAGATCATTTTATGTCTAAGGCGGATTAATTCCTCTGTCTCCTTCACCTCTTTGTCTTTCTGTTCTAGCACCATATTCCAGAACCGATTTAAAAAACGGTAAACCCCTTCTATTCCTCTGTCATCCCATTCAGAATCCAGTTCGGGAGGACCTACGAACATTTCATAAAGGCGGAGAGAATCACATCCGTATTCCTTCACCAGCTCATCGGGACTTACTACATTTCCTTTGGACTTACTCATCTTTACGCCATTTTTCCCAGTAATCATTCCCTGATTAAATAATTTGACAAAAGGTTCTTCAAAATCAATCACCTCTATATCATATAAAAATTTTGTGTAAAACCTAGCGTATAAGAGGTGTAAAACCGCATGCTCCACTCCTCCAATGTACATGTCAACAGGAAGGAGTTTTTTTGCCTTATCTTTATTTATCAATTGTTCTTTATTATGGCAGTCCACATACCTTAAAAAATACCAAGAAGAGCCTGCCCACTGAGGCATTGTATTTGTTTCCCTTTTTGCAGGACTGCCGCAGGAAGGACATAAGACATTTACCCAATCTTCTATCGCTGCAAGAGGAGATTCCCCTGTTCCTGTCGGTTCGTAAGATTCTACCTCAGGCAGCAGCAAGGGAAGCTCTTCCTCTGGAACTGGCACACAACCACAATGAGGGCAGTGTATAATCGGGATAGGCTCACCCCAGTAACGCTGCCTGCTAAATACCCAATCTCTTAGCTTATAATTTGTTGTCTTCTTACCAATTCCCATCTTTTCTATTATTTCAGGGGCTTCTTTTTTTAATGCACTGCACTCCATCCCATTCCAATCACCTGAATGGATCATCACTCCCTTTAATTCTGTATAAGCTTCTGTCATATGCTCTGTTTCTTTTCCATCTTTCGCAATGACTTGCACAATAGGAATGTTAAACTTCCTGGCAAACTCAAAATCCCTTCCATCATGGGCAGGAACACACATAATGGCTCCTGTTCCATAATCGGCCAGTACATAATCTGAAAGCCAAATAGGAAGTTTCTCCCCATTTATTGGATTGACTGCATAACTTCCTGTAAATACTCCTGTTTTTTCTTTATCTTGAAGACGGTCCACATTGGACTTCATGGAAGCCTCATAAATATACCGCTCCACTGCCTCCTTTGTCTCAGGCACACTTAATTTTTCCGCCAATTCATGCTCTGGGGCTAGTACCATAAAAGTAGCTCCATATAAAGTGTCTGGCCGAGTAGTGTAAACAGCAATTTTTTCTTTTCTTCCATCCACTTGGAAGTCTACTTGGGCCCCATAGGATTTACCAATCCATTCTCTTTGCATTTTCTTTACTTTTTCCGGCCAGTCTAATTTATCTAAATCTTCTAAAAGGCGATCCCCATAGTTTGTTATTTTCAGCATCCATTGCTTTAAATTTTTCTTTGTCACCTCATTGCTGCATCGTTCACATTTTCCATCTACTACTTCTTCATTGGCAAGTCCTGTTTTACAAGAGGGACACCAGTTAATGGGCATTTCCTTCTCATAGGCCAGTCCTGCTTTGAACATTTTTACAAATATCCACTGGGTCCATTTGTAAAATTTTGGCTCTGTTGTGTTCACTTCCATGTCCCAATCATAAATAGCCGATATTTCATTTATTTGCTTTTTAAAATTGGAAATGTTCTCCTCAGTGCATTTGGCTGGATGAACGCCCATGGAAATAGCATAATTTTCTGCTGGAAGTCCAAATGCATCCCACCCCATTGGATGAATGAGATAATAGCCCTTTAACATCATATAGCGACTCCACACATCGGAAAGTACATATCCTCTCCAATGTCCTACATGGAGCCCATTGCCTGAAGGGTATGGGAACATATCCAAACAATAGTATTTTGGTTTCTTTTCGTCATAGACGTTGACAGGTCTCTCCTTCCAAATCCCCCGCCACTTCTCTTCAATTTCTCTGTGATGATATGGTGCTGCCATAATCCTTTTCACTCCTGTTTTCTATTTCTGATTTTTCTTACTATATACTTAAAAATACTCTGTTTTTCCAAATGTATATGACTAGAGTTCATTTTAACTGTCCCTCTAGTTTTTGTCAAGAAATTCTATACAACCACTCTTTCCACAAAAAATTTTGAAAACAATAGAATCCACCCTTTGGGAGGCTTCTATTGTCATGAATAAGAGAAGAACTTCTAAAGCCTTACACGAATAAGTGCTTGGCCAAGAAGTTCTAAGTCTCCCTTCATCATTCATCTGTACCTTTTAGAAAACAGTAAGCGTTATGCTAAAGGCAATAGAAATTAATCCCCCTCTCCTTCTAACTGTTCTTTTCTTATTTCAATTTCTTTCTCTTGAACATCGGAGGGAGCCTGTTCATAACGACTGAACTCATAGGAGAAATCTCCCCTTCCTCCCGTTATGGATCGAAGATCTGTACTATATCCAAATAATCCTGTCATAGGAATATCCGCTTCTATGACTTGCTTTCCGTCATTCCCAGGAGACATTCCTAATACTCTTCCTCTACGCTTATTCAAGTCACCCATAACATCACCTGTATAGGAATCAGGAACCCTTACTTTCAGAGAGGCAATAGGCTCTAGCAAAACAGGATGGGCTTCCATAAATCCTTTTTTAAAAGCCTGGATAGTAGCCATTTTAAAGGCCATCTCTGAAGAATCCACTGGATGATAAGAGCCATCGTACAGCACTGCCTTTACCCCTACAACAGGATAAGCAGCTAAAGGCCCTTTTAATACAGATTCCTGTAATCCTTTTTCCACTGCTGGAAAATAATTTTTTGGAACTGCCCCTCCTACTACAACTTGTTCAAATTCATAAGGCTTCTCCAAATCTAAGGATGGGGAAAATCTCATTTTCACATGACCATACTGTCCATGTCCCCCTGACTGCTTTTTATATTTTGCTTCTACGTCAGAATTTTTCTTGATAGTTTCCCTATAGGCTACCTTCGGCTTCATCAGCTCAATTTCTACCTTATATTCCGTTAAAAGTTTGCTTTGAACAATTTCTAAATGCTGATCACCCATTCCATACAGAAGGGTTTGATGATTTTCCGCATCGTTTACATGTTTTAAAGTGAGATCCTCATGCATCATTTTCTGTAAAGATTGAGATATCTTGTCAATATCCGATTTATTTTTTGCTTTATAGCGCATGTATGTATAGGGAGTGGAAATGTTTCTTTTTCCATATCGAATCGTTGTTGCCTTTGTAGATAGAGTATCCCCTGTTCTTGCTCCTGTAAGTTTTCCTATGGCTCCTATATCCCCTGCATGAAGCTCTTTTACTTCAATAGGCTTATTTCCCCTAAGGACATACAATTTGGATAATTTCTCTTCTACATTTTTATCTTCATTATAGATCAGATCATCTACTTTTAATACTCCTGAACAAACTTTGATTAAAGAATATTTTCCAATATAAGGATCTACAATTGTTTTGAAAATATAGGCAGACTTTGCTTTGGAAAAATTATAATCCGCCTTAAACACTTCATTGGTCTTTAAATTAATACCGGCAAATTCCCTATTTTCTGGACTAGGCAGATATTTTACAATATCATCTAACAATGTATAAATACCCTGTCCTAAAAGATTGCTTCCCATAGAAATTGGCACAATGGCGCCCTCATCCACATTAGCCCGCAAAGCCGCCCTGATTTCTGCATCGGAGAAGGAATCTCCTCCAAAATAACGTTCCATAAATTCTTCGCTTGTCTCTGCCACTGCTTCCATAAGGGTTTCCCTATATGCTTCCAGATTAGGTTTGGAATACTCTGGTATTTCACAAGGTTCCGCTTCCCCTTTGGCATTCCAGCGGTTTCCCGTCTCGCTGACAACATTTACATAACCTACAAATTTCTCGTTTTCACGAATTGGAAAATGGAAAGGAGCAATTTTCTTGCCATATTTATCTGTTAATTCCTCTAATACATTTTTAAAACTAGCATTGTCTACATCCATTTCCGTGACAAAGACCATCCTAGGCAGTTTATATTTTTCACATAATTCCCATGCCTTTTCTGTCCCTACTTCCACCCCAGACTTTCCAGACACTACAATAATAGCTGCATCAGCAGCTCCCACTGCCTCTTCAACCTCTCCTACAAAATCAAAGTATCCTGGAGTATCGAATATATTGATCTTCTGGTCCTCCCAAATAATTGGAATAACCGAAGTGCTAATTGAAAACTTTCTCTTATGTTCTTCTTTGCTATAGTCACTCATTGTATTTCCATCATCAATTTTTCCCATACGGCTGGTAATTCCTGATAAATAAGCCATTGCCTCTACCAAACTTGTCTTTCCAGCCCCTCCATGCCCCAAAAGAACGACATTACGAATCTTGTCTGTTGTGTATACATTCATATTCTTTCCTCCAAATTCCTTTTTTAGGCTGCCCTGCTGTCTAACACCCTGTCTATATTGTACTAAATATACTGAAATTTTACAATACCCTTTATCTATTTTTGACAATTATTTGCTTCCAATTATTTTCTATCTATGAACTACAATTATTTTTCACTTTAAACCGTCATAGTTTAAAGCAACAAATTATTGACAGAAATCATTTTTTTGATAGAATGAAAAAGAAGATCCGTTATAGAAAGGAAACGACTTATGATTATTGTAATGAAACCAAATGCATCAGAAGAAAATGTTGAACATCTAATAAAAGTTATTCACAAAAAAGGACTGGAGACCCATCTTTCCACTGGAAAGCAAGTGACTATCATAGGTGTTGTAGGGGACAAATCCAAACTTACCTATGACAACTTAGAAATTTTTGAAGGTGTAGATAAAATAGTTCCTGTTACAGAAAGCTATAAGCTTTCCAGTAAGAAGTTTCATCCAGAGCCAACGACCATAAAAGTAAAAAATACGTCTATTGGCCCTGGCACCTTAACTATTATTGCTGGTCCCTGCGCTGTAGAAACAGCTTATGTCCATTGCCAAAGCAGTAAAAAAGGCTGGAGCTTCTATTATGAGGGGCGGGGCCTACAAACCAAGGACTTCCCCTTATTCTTTTCAAGGACTGGAAGAGGCAGGACTTCGCTATATGAAAGAAGCAGGTGAAGAAACAGGACTGGCCACTATTTGTGAAGTCGTCAGTTTAGACGCCATCAACACAGCTGTCAAATATGTGGACATGCTACAAATAGGGGCAAGAAATATGCAAAACTTCTTTCTATTAAAGGAAGCTGGAAAGGCAGGACTTCCTGTTGTGTTAAAAAGAGGCCTTGCAGCAACTATTGATGAATGGCTTAACGCAGCTGAATACATTATTTCCGAGGGAAATCCCCATGTTATCCTCTGTGAACGGGGAATTCGTACCTTTGAAACTTCTACAAGAAATACCTTAGATTTAAGCGCCATTCCTGTCCTTCGTTCCAAAACCCATTTTCCTATTATTGTAGATCCCTCCCATGCCACAGGGGTGAGAGATTATGTTCCACCTTTGGCAAAAGCAGGAATTGCTGCAGGTGCCGATGGACTTATGATCGAGGTACATAACGATCCAGAGAATGCCATGTCTGATGGTCCTCAGTCTTTAACCTTCCAGCAATTTGAAGAACTGACCAAAGACTTAGCGCCTTATTCCTCCCTAGCAGGTAGATCCTTTGGCATATAGTTCTTCTCCTCTTAGCAAATATTATGCCTAGGAACCCATATTTATAAGTATTGAGAAAGGCATGGTAATTTATATGAAAAAAACAGTCATTGGTTTTATCGGTTTTGGACTTATAGGAGGTTCCATTGCAAAAGCCTTAAAAAAGTTAGATAAAGATTCCTATTACTTTATCATTTTTGATGCAGACGAAAAAACTCTTTCCTTGGCCAAAGAAGAGGGGATCGCTGATCAAATTGCCACAAATATTGATTCATCCTTTTCATCTTGTGATTTTATTTTTTTGTGTACTCCTGTATCTTACAGTAAACAATATTTACCTATATTAAAGCCTTTTTTATCTAAAGACTGTATCCTAACGGATGTAGGAAGCGTTAAGGGCCAAATCCATAAAGAAATTGTTGATCTTTCTTTAGAAGAATTCTTTATAGGTGGTCATCCCATGGCTGGCTCTGAGCAATCAGGGTATATGCATTCTACCCCTTCCTTAATGGAAAATGCTTACTTTATTCTCACTCCCTCCCCCTCTGTTTCAGAAAATAAACTAAAGAAATATAAAGCTCTTATAGATGAGATAGGCGCCATTGCCTTTGTCATGTCTGAAAAAGAGCATGATTATATTGTGGCAGCTGTCAGCCATTTGCCCCATGTTATTGCTGCATCCTTAGTAAACTTCATAAAAAATACAGATAACAAAAAGCAATGGATGAAAATGATTGCCTCTGGAGGTTTAAAAGATATTACGAGAATTGCCTCTTCCTCTCCCATTATGTGGGAACAAATATGTATAGAAAATTCTGAAAATATCCATATCCTTTTAGAAGCCTATATTCACACTCTCAACCTTTGGAAAGATATGTTACTCTATAAAAAAGAGGGACCGTTAGCCTATTCCTTCCAAGAAGCAGGAGAATATAGAAATACATTTACAGATATTTCCCATGGCCCTATTAAAAAAGCGAGTATTTTATATTGTGATATTGAGGATGAGTCTGGAGCTATTGCAACCATTGCTTCTATTCTTGCCTCCAGTCATATTAGCCTAAAAAATATTGGAATTATTCATAACAGAGAATTTGAACAAGGTATTCTGCGCATGGAATTTTATGAAGAAACTGCTCTTAGGAAAGCTATCTGTCTTCTAGAAGACCATTCGTATACCATATATAGAAGATAACAATAGAAAGGACTACTGACTATGAACTTTCGTAAAGTAAACCGATTAAGGGGCAGCCTCCAAGTTCCTGGAGATAAATCCATCTCCCACAGAGCAATTATGTTAGGTTCCCTGGCCTCTGGCACAACAGAGATCCATCATTTTTTAAAGAGCGGGGACTGTCTTTCCACTATATCCTGCTTTCGAGATATGGGCATTGAAATTACGGAAAATTCTTCCACAGTCCAAGTTAAAGGGAAAGGACTTCGGGGACTTTCCCAGCCAAGCAGCACTTTACATGCCGGCAATAGTGGAACAACAACGAGACTTTTATCTGGTATATTATGCGGCCAGCATTTTTCATCTACTTTAACAGGGGATGACTCTGTACAAAAGCGTCCCATGGGGCGAGTTATAGAACCTCTTTCCCTTATGGGCGCTGATATTCAAAGTATTTTCGGTAATGGCTGTGTTCCCCTTCAAATCACTGGAAAAGCTTTGAAAGGGATCCATTATACATCCAAAGTTGCCTCTGCCCAAGTAAAATCTGCCATTCTCTTGGCAGGACTTTACGCAGACGGCCTTACAAAGGTAACAGAACCTTCTTTGTCCAGAAACCATACAGAAATTATGCTCCGTTCCTTTGGGTGCCATGTGACAACCAAAGATCATACTGTCTCTCTAACCCCAGGTTTCCCTTTAGAAGGACAGAAAGTTATTGTGCCAGGTGATATTTCCTCTGCCGCCTTTTTTCTCGTCGCTGGTCTCATTGTTCCTGATTCTGAAATATGCCTCTTTAATGTTGGTGTGAATCCTACTAGAGCAGGAATACTACAGGTGATAGAACAAATGGGGGGCAATATAAGCCTTCTTAATCAAAAAAGTGATGACGGAGAACCTACTGCTGATATTATTGTTAAAACAAGTAATCTTCATGGAACAACCATTGAAGGAAGTATTATTCCAACCCTCATTGATGAAATTCCTATTTTAGCTGTCCTAGCCTCCTTTGCCCAAGGAACAACCATCATTAAAGACGCTTCCGAATTAAAAGTAAAAGAGGCTGGGAAAATGCGCCTTGAGGGTAAAGAGTA
>CANOLZ010000064.1 GCA_947567075.1 uncultured bacterium | reverse complement strand
GGCACTTCCCCAGCTTCCTGCCCCTATTACTCCAATCTTTTTTCCAAAACTCATATTGATTCCCATCCTTCTCCTTCATTTTTTTTGGATAAATATGTTTTTCTTTCTGTTCCTTTTATAAGTCTCTTTATATTCTCTCTATGTTTATAATAAGCCATTGCTGTCATAAGAAAAGCAACGATATACATCTCATTTAAATAAGTCTGGCTCATATGAAACATATCACATTGCCCCATAATAACCAATTGAATCAAAAATCCCCCATATACAAGGAGAGAACCTAGAGATACGTAATGAGTTAGGAAAAAAGTAGAAAAGAAAATCATGACGCCTACAAGGGCAATCATCCAGTGAAAGGACAAAATTAATCCTGCTGTAACTGCAATCCCCTTTCCCCCTCGAAACTTCAAGTAAAATGGGAAATTATGCCCTAGGATAGCTCCTGCCGCCGCATAAAGGGAAAGAAGACGAAACATTTCTGGATGGGACTGATAAAAGAAAAGTCTTGTCAGACCAATGGCCAGCATACACTTTAAAATGTCTCCTGCCAGGACAATAGCTCCTGCCTTCTTTCCCAAAATTCTTAAGGTATTTGTCGTCCCTGCATTTCCACTTCCATGCTGCCTAATATCTATTCCATGAAGTCGACCATAGATATAGGAAGTTTGAAATAATCCAAAGGCATACCCTATGGCTAAACAAATGATTCGCTCCATTATTTTGATTCCTTCCTCTCTCGTATAATGAATTTTAAAGAAGTTCCCCGGAAACCAAAGGCATCCCGCAACTGGTTTTCCAAATATCTTAAATAAGAAAAGTGAAAAAGTTCTTTATCGTTCACAAAAATAACAAAGGTAGGAGGTTTTACTGATACTTGGGTTATATAATATAACTTTAATCTTCTTCCCCTATCTGAGGGAGGCTGCTGTAAGGCTACAGCCTCACTCATTATTTCATTGAGCACTCCTGTAGCTACTCGAAGAGAATGGTTTTCTACAACAATATCAATGAGTTCGTACAATTTTGTCAGCCTTTGTCCTGTTTTTGCTGAGAAGAAAATTGTTTCCCCATAAGGCATATAGGCAAGAACCTCTCGGATTCTATCCATATGTCTATAAATGGTCTTATCATCCTTTTCTATGGCATCCCACTTATTCACTCCAATAATAATTCCCTTTCCTCTTTCATGGGCTATTCCTGCAATTTTCGCATCCTGTTCTGTAATTCCCTCCACTGCGTCAATGACGAGGACAACAATCTGAGCCCTCTCAATGGCGCTTACCGTTCTTACTATCATATATTTTTCCAGCTCTTCTTTAATCTTGTTTTTTCTTCTTAGTCCAGCTGTATCAATAAAAATATATTCTTTTCCATGAAAAACAACTTTTGTATCCACTGCATCCCTTGTTGTTCCTGCAATGGTGGAAACAATCAGCCTTTCTTCTCCTAAAAGTTTGTTAATGATGGATGATTTCCCTACATTTGGCTTGCCTACAATGGCAATTTTGGGAATTTCCTCTTCCTCCCCTTTTTCTTCTCTCTCTGGAAAAAACTTTACAACCTCATCTAGCATATCCCCTATTCCTTGCTTTCCAGAGGCAGATATTGAAATGGGATCTCCCATGCCTAAATTATAAAATTCATAAACATCTGGCATAAGCTTCTCATAATTATCCACTTTATTCACAATGAGAAGCACTGGTTTATTACTTCTTCTTAGCATATCTGCTACCTTAGAATCAGAATCCTGTAAACCTTGCCTTACGTCTACCATAAATAAAATAACATCTGCTGTGTCAATAGCCACTTGTGCCTGAAGGCGCATTTGGGACAAAATAATATCCTTGCTTTCTGGCTCAATGCCTCCTGTATCTATGACAGTAAAGGTGTAATTTAGCCAATGCACGTCCATATATATACGATCTCTTGTAATACCCGGTGTATCCTTTACAATGGATATTTTTTTCCCTGCCAGAGAATTAAACAATGTGGACTTTCCTACATTAGGCCTTCCCACAATGGCTACAATTGGTTTACTCATTCTCTCCTCCTATGCCTTATTCGTAATTTTATCTATAAAATCTTGTCCGCTTGATTTTACAATATCTATGTTTACTTGTAAAGCTTTTTCCAGCTCTCCCACTGTCATATCATCTAAAAATACTTTTTTTTCTCTCACCTCTTCATACCCCTCGCTTCTTAGCATGTTTTCTGGTATGAACAGTCTTTGGCCCAAGGGCTTTCCAAGAAGCTGCTTTTCTAAATCTTGTCCTGTTATAAGGCCAGAGACCGTAATGTTCTCCCCAAAAAATTCATTTTTTATTTCATAAGAATGGATCTTAAGCCCTTGAAACTTTTCCATAAGCCTTTCTGCCATTTTTTTAATAAAGGGATAGGCCAGCCTTCCTGTTGCCAAGGAAACCTCTCTGTCTATTTTTTGTTCTTTTACCAATGACAAAGCTTCTTCAAATTCTGTTAAAAACAAACGCAGCATCCCCACCCCATTTTCTAGCTGAAGATACCCATCGTATTGTTCTTCTAAAGGGAGTTCTCTTTCTGCCAAAATATACCATTCATCGCTGCAATGAACAAAATGAATCCCCCACCTTTTCATCATTTCCTTCTGATATTTTTCTACAAGGGCAATGACCTCCTTAGCATCTTTCTTTGAAAAAGGAGAAAGGGGATATAAGCCTTCTCTATACTTTGAAAGGCCTACAGGTACAATTGAAAGGCTCTGAAGCACTGGGGCATAGTTTGTTAAATCATCTATGCTTCTTTGGAGCTCCATTCCATCATTTACTCCTTTACATAAAACAATCTGTCCATTCATAGTAATGCCTGCCTTATAAAGCTGATGAGCCTTATTTAACGCCTCCCCTGCAAACCGGTTATTTAGCATTTGGCACCGCAGTTTTGGATTCGTTGTCTGAAACGATATGTTCATAGGTGAAAGGCGGTATCGGATAATTCTGTCTATATCATCTTCTGAAAGATTGGTCAATGTCACATAGTTTCCTTGTAAAAAAGACAGCCTCGTATCATCATCTTTAAAATATAAGGTCTCTCTCATTCCTTTTGGCATTTGATCAATAAAACAAAAAATACATTTATTTTTACAAGATCGGTATTCATCCATGAGACCACTTTCAAATGTTATGCCTAAATCCTCATCCTCCTCTTTATCAATTTCCAAAAGCCATTCTTCTCCAAAAGATTTTCTTACGAAAACTTCCACGTATTCTTCTTCCATATAGTACTGGTAATCGAAAATATCTTGTATTTCCTTTCCATTTACTGTTAAAATCCAATCTCCTATTTCTATTCCCACTTCCATTGCAATACTCGAAGGAAGAACACTTTTTACTTTATGGCCTGTATACTTTTTTCTTTCTTCCTTTTTCACTTACTCACTCCTTATTTTTTTAATGTAAAAGCAACGGCTTTCCTGTCCATTGGAATCTTTTTCTCTCATATATCTCACTGAAAAAAATTAGTAAATATATATTTTATTCCCATTTTCCTATCCTGTCAAACAATAGAGGCCACCCTTTTTCATGCTTCTATCTGTTATGAATAAGAAGGGCAGTCTTGCCTAAAAGAAACTATGACTTGACGTTCCTATAGAAAAAGGGATAAAATAAAAGTATTCTATTACACAGGAGACCAATATGCCTAATTTAAAATATCTAGAAAACGCCTATCCAGTGGCTCCATTAAAGCTCATTGCCTTAGAGAGCTGTCAAAACCTTGGAAGGCAGGTAAACCATTACCTTGTAGAATTTCGAAAACATATCCAACAGGTACATAATTCTGAACGCTATTTTCAGGGATATGTGGAAGATAATTATTTGTTAAAATGTACTTGTCCCCGATTTGGATCTGGTGAAGGAAAGTCTGTCCTCCATGAGTCAGTAAGGGGAAAAGACATCTATATCATGGTGGATATTTGTAACCGGAGTATTTCCTATAATATGAATGGATATGTAAATTACATGTCACCAGACAACCATTTCCAGGATTTGAAACGGGTCATTTCTGTTGTTTCTGGAAGAGCCCACCGTATTACCGTTATTATGCCCTTTTTATACGAAGGAAGACAGCACAAACGGACAGGAAGAGAATCTTTGGACAGCGCCCTTGCTCTTCAAGAGCTGGCAAATATGGGAATTTCTAATCTCATTACCTTTGATGTCCATGATCCATCTATTCAAAACTCCAGTCCCCTTTGTGGTTTTGACAATTTTATTCCCCCCTATCAATTCATTCGGGCCCTTCTTCGCTATGAACCAGATTTGAGCATTGATAAAGATCATCTCATTGTTATTAGCCCTGATGAAGGAGCTATGAGCAGGGCTATTTATTTTGCCAATGTTCTTGGAGTCAATACTGGAATGTTTTATAAACGCCGAAATTTTTCTACCATTGTTGACGGAAAGAATCCGATTGTCGCCCATGAATTTTTAGGAGAAAATATACAAGGAAAAGATGTCATCGTTATGGATGACATGATTTCCTCAGGAGAAAGCATGTTAGACACTGCCAGACAGTTAAAGCAAATGGGAGCTAAGAGAGTTTTTATTTTTTCTACCTTTGGACTTTTCACAAAAGGTTTGGAAGATTTTGACAGAGCTTATGAAAATCGCTACTTCGATCGGGTAATTACTACTAATTTATCTTATAGAATACCAGAGTTATTTTTGAAACCTTATTATATTGAAGCAGATATGAGTAAATTTTTAGCATCCATTATTGACTTTCTTAACCATGACGTTTCCATGAATGGTGTCCATACTCCTACTGAAAAAATTCAAGCTATTTTAGCCAGACACCAAGAAAGGGACGACTTTCCTGTCTATTCCTAACATAAACCACTAAGCTTTTATTGTTAAAAAGGCGGCCAGACTTCCCCTATTTCCTCCCATAGCTCTGTGAGAATAAAATAGTTCTGGGTTACAACAAGTGCAAAAATCCGGCATTACGATATTTTTATCAGGAATGCCGGATTTTTGCAAAACCATTCTATTCGCCTTCCATAAATCCAAGTGATACCTATGATCTTCTTTTTGGATAACTACTTCTGTTGGAAATTTTTTACTTACATCCAGGCCAACCTCATAACATTTTTCACAAATAGAAGGGCCAATTACTGCTATGAGATCCTTTGGCTTCGTCCCATACGCCTCACCCATCTTCTCCACAGTCTTTCTTCCAATTTCTCCTGCTGTCCCTCTCCATCCTGAATGGGAAAGTCCTATGGCTTTCTGTACAGGATCTACAAAAAATAAGGGGACACAGTCCGCATAAAAGGTAGTTAATACAAGCCCCTTTGTATTGGTAATAAAACCATCCACTTCCTTATAGTCCTTTGGCTTTACAATTCCCTTTCCTTTGTCCCCTTCTTCTACTATCCGTACATGATTCCTATGGGTCTGGTCTGTAAATACAAAATCCTCTTCTTTTGTTCCAAGAATTTCAGCAGCCCTCCTAAAGTTTTCCCTTACGGCTGCTTCCTCATCTCCCCTTTGAAAACTCAAATTCCAAGATTGATAGACTCCTTTGCTGACCCCTCCTATTCTAGTGGAGAAAAAATGACCTATCCAATCTATTTCCTCCAACTTTTCGTAGACAATGTACCTCATTTCCCCTTTCTGCCTTATTCTTGATCCGTTCACCTTTTATTGCCCTCCCTACTTTCTATACTCAAAGGCATTTTTATGCCATGTAATGTTTTCTTCCGTTATTGCCAATACATCAAAACGAAAGGGATTGCTCTCAAAAAGTCCATGTCTCATTCGATAATAATCAGCTGTCTTTGATATTTTTTTCTGTTTTCGTATATCTACAGCCTCCTCTGGCACTCCAAAGGATTTTGTTCTCCTATATTTTACTTCAAAAAACACATAGGTTCCTCTATCCATTCCTATGAAATCTATTTCCCCAAAAGGACAAGAGTAATTTCTCTCTATAATGTTTACTCCCCTCTCTTTCACATAATGGACTGCCAGCTCTTCTCCCCTTTTTCCTATTTGACTTTTTGGTTCCAAACAAACTCCCTTCCAACATTCATTCCTGTTTATTTTTCAAGCTTTGCCCGTATTTTCTCTAAACCATCTACAAAGACTAAAATTTCTGCCACAACCTCATATAATTCTGGAGGTATGGTATCTCCAATATCTAATTTAGACAAGGTGGCTGCCAGCTTATCATCTTTGTGTACTGGCACATCCGCTTCTTTTGCCCTCTCTACAATTCTCTCTGCCAAAGCTCCCCTTCCAGACGCTACAACCCTAGGAGCTTCATCTCCAACGTCATATTGGAGGGCAATGGCCTGCTTAGGTTTTTGTTTTCTTTTCTCTTCCCTCATTTTTATTCATCTATCCCTTTCCAATCCAACTATGTTATGCTCTCACATCAAAGGAATATTGCTGTACCATGGAGTCATCTTTTTCTTTATTTAATAGATTGGTCAAGAAACCTCCTTCTTTTTCTTTAGTCGATACTTGAGTTTCCATGGAATATCCTCTTTTCTCCAGTCTTTCATTGAGTTTATGAATATTTTTCTCCACAAAATCAATGATTTCTTCCTTTTCCAAATAAAAATGGGTGTTTACCTTTGTGCTGTCTTTTAAAGCTACATGAATATCCATGGTGCCTAGGTGATCCATCTCCAAATGGAGAAGGGCGCTTACATTTCCTTCTTTGGAGGCTAAATTTTTTTTATTTGCATAGACATATAAGTCTCCATGGGCATTTTGTGTGCTCATTTTTAAGGGAAGCTGAACATATGCGTACATTTGATTTACCTGGTTTAAAAAGTTTACGTTTTGCCTTAAGGTTTCTGTTCCCTTCATCAAATGTCCTTCTGTCTTTCCTAAACTCTCCAATAATCTTGAGACCTTTGATGTCTGTTCATTCAATTTTTCATAAAATTCTTCGATCTTTCCTTTTTGGGCGATTTCCTTTGGGTTTAAAAGCCATTCCTTCTCCACTCCCATACGAAGCAAAGTCTGGTACTCCTTTCCCGAAAAGAGAGCTTTCCATTCCTTTTGTGGAATTATATCATGACCTTTTTCTGACAATTCCTTTACTATGTTTAATATTTCTTTGATAGAAAGTTCCTGATTTTTTATTTGGCTGACCATCTCCTTGGAAAGTCCAAGATTTTTCAGCTGGCCTGCCAGCTTCTGACTCTCTGCCTTTGTCAAAGGAAATTCTGCCTTTTCCCCTTCTTTTCCTTCTCCTATGTTTAAAACTTTTTCTTCTAAAGGCTGTCTTTCGGCTATAGTTCCATTTTCCTCCCCCTTTATGGGATTTTGGACTTCTTCTTGTACCCTTTCTGAAAAAATATCAAGAATTTGACGGTTTGTCTCAATGGCCTTCTCTATCCCCTCTCCATTCATAAGATCCAAAAGAAGCTTTGGAAACTCCCCTGCTAAATGATCCACTTGATTTTGAATTTGGTGATTTTGATTCATGTAATTCTCAAATTGCGCAATACTTTCTTTTGTCACTGGCAAATCTGCACTAAGCATTTGCACAATGGCCTTTGCCCCTGCCTGGGGGTTTTCCATAATCTGTTTGTAAACTCCATGAAGAGAAGAACGATCAATAGGCATTCCTTCTTTCATGAGAGAGTGAACCATTTCTGCCGTTGTCTCATTAACAGGAAGTCCTGCTGCCTCCAACGCAGATAAAAGAGCTGGATTTTGCCCTAAATTGGCATAAAGAGGCCTAAGAGAAATTTGCCCTCCCTGAAAAGCTTTTACTTCAAAGGATAGAAGCTGTCCAACAGACATGGGCAGTTGTTGTTCCAATCTTGCTGTAAGTACTTGATGATTATCTAAAAGAAGCTGAATATCCTTTCCATCCATAGCAAAAACTTCTCCGCTTATTACCTGGCCAGATTTCAGACTGGAGATGGAAGCTGGAATTTGTTTTGGAACTGTCTCCTCACTTACTGGCGCCTTTATCTGATCTGCCTGGTTTTGTCCAGAACTTCCAATTCCTAAAAAACTTAGATTCATGAATATCCCATGCCTTTCTACTTTTTTATTTTATATGATATTTCCTATAAAGGAACGTCTATGTATAGGTGTAGGTCCATATTTTTTTAAAGCTTCCATATGCTCCTTTGTGCCATAACCTTTATTCGTGCAAAATCTATATTCTGGATATTTTCTGTCGTATTCCTCCATTTTTTTGTCTCTTTCTACTTTGGCAACAATGCTTGCCGCTCCTATGGATACGCTTTTTTCGTCTCCCTTTATAATGTTTACCTGCTCTATGGATACTTTTGGAATAATGACCCCATCATTTAATAATATATCGGGCGTGACAGCTAAATTCTGAATAGCTATTGCCATTGCTTCATAAGTTGCCTGTAAAATATTGATTTCATCAATTCTTTCCGGCTCTACCCAGCCAATGCCTACGGCTATGGCTTTTTCCATTATCTCCTTATACAGTTCTTCCCTTTTTTTCTCTGACAACTTTTTGGAATCATTGATATACAATATTTCACAGTTTTTTGGTAAGATAACGGCTCCTGCAGTGACAGGCCCTGCCAAAGGCCCTCTTCCCACTTCATCGACACCGCATATATGCAGCCTATCCTTATACTGTCTTTCCTCTCTCTCCATCTCCCATAGGCGCTTCTTTTCCTTTTCTATTTGAGAAAGCTTCCCTTTTGCCTTTTCTACAAGAAGTTGAACCCCTTTTCTTTCATCCTTTTCATAGTCTTTTATGAAAGCAGGCAGCATATGAATTTGTGCTGCCTGCCATTCCTCCTGTATTGTATGAATTTTCTTTTTCATTTATTTCCACCCTCATCTATTTCCATGTTCATTGATGCCGCAATATACCAATTCTTGAAAAAGGCCAGATACGTATCCATGCCTTTCCCACTATATCTTTTCTTGCTACATTTCCTACACTTGCATCTCTGCTGTCTGTGCTGTCATTGCGATTATCCCCCATGACAAAGTACTCATTTCCCCCTAGTTTTACTGGTTTTTCTGCCCGTCCTGGAAATGCAGTAACTTCCCGTCCATAAGATTCAATAAGAGGGGAGTCATTAATATAGATGACTCCATCTCTAATCTCTACAGTTTCTCCTGGCATTCCAATAATGCGTTTAATAAAAAATATATCGCTTTTCTGGTAAGGGAAAACGATAATATCAAATCGCTTTGGATCACTTAAACGATATGACAACTTGTCTACAATTAAATGATCTCCGTCTAAAAGAGTATATTCCATAGAAGAACCTACTACTTCTGTTCTCTGACCTACATATAGAAAGACAAAATACGTCAAAATAAGAACGAAAAGTAAGAAAAAGCTCATGCTGACTAATTCTTTGAGCGCCCTTTTTACTCTGCCCTTTTTTCTTCTTACCATAATGACTCCTATTCCTCTTTAGGCAGTTCTAAAGTAATTCTGCCAAGCCTTCCACTGCGAAAATCTTCTATAATGAGAGAGGCTGCCTTGGAATAATTTATCTCTTCTCCCCTTAGAAGGCAGTTTCTACTTTTAGCAACTCCTTGAAGTATTTCTAATGGTTCTCCCTCATCTTCTAAATGATAACGTTTTTTTAAACTTCCTCCATAATTTGTTCTTACATAATCTAGGAGGGAAAGAGCCATCTCTTCGTTGTTTAATAATTCATCCTTTACAGAACCAATGTAGGCAAGACGAAGTCCAACGGCCTCATCTGTAAATTTAGGCCATAAAATTCCAGGGGTGTCTAAAAGCTCTACATAAGGGTTAAGCCTAATCCACTGCTTTCCCTTTGTTACACCTGGTTTATTCCCTGTCTTTGTACATGCTTTTTTTGCTAAGCAATTAATAAAGGTAGATTTCCCAACATTTGGAATGCCGACCACCATTGCTCTTACAGGGCGGTTTTGAATCCCTCTTTTTTTATCCCTTTGTATTTTCTCCTTACATGCTTCCTCAATGGCCCTTTGCATTCCTTTTGCTCCCTCTCCCTTTTTAGAATTCATGCCCATGACATGATAGCCTTTCTCTTTAAAGTATTTCATCCACTTCTCATTGGCAGATGGGTCTGCCAAATCCATCTTATTAAGGAGAATTAGCCGTGCTTTCTGTCCTCCTAGACTTTCAATATCCGGATTTCTGCTGCTTAAAGGAATTCTGGCATCTACTAACTCAATAATTAGATCCATGAGTTTTCTATTTTCTTCCATCATTCTTTTTGCTTTGGTCATATGACCTGGGTACCACTGCACATTCATTTTCTATGCCCATACCTTTCAACATATTATGGTGTTTTTCTTTTTGGTGTTTGATTATTGAATAAGCCCTGAAGCCCCCTCTTCTACTGGCAGTTTAAACCAAGCTTTTCCCACTATCGTGTCTCTTTGCACATTTCCCACATTCGCTGATCGACTGTCTTCACTGCTGTCTCTGTTATCTCCCAATACAAAATACTCGTCAAAGCCCAATTCAATTTCCTGTTCTGCAAGACCTGGATCTTTTATAGAGCCCCTTCCCTCTTCTTCATAAACCTTTCCCTCTATATAAATTTTTCCCTCTTTTATTTGTATCCTTTCTCCTGGAAGTCCAATGACCCTTTTTACATAATAATGAGAATTTTCATTTCCATTAGGCTTAAATACAATGACGGATTCCCTTTCTGGGCCTATAATCCCATAAATAATCCTATTCATGAAAATCTCCTGTCCATTTTTTAATTCTGGCTCCATAGAATCTCCAATCATCCTTGTCTTCATACCCAAAGAATATACAAGAATGAAAGCCATTAATATAGAGAGTAAAATTCCAAAGCTCCATCCCACAATCTCATAGAACCGTTCTATGTTCTGTCCCTTTTCCTCCTCCTTAAAGCGAAGTCCCTTTCTCTTCCTACGCATTTTTTTCTCCGTTTCTAAATAGTATTCCTTACTAAAGAAAAGTTCATCCTGCTTTTACTGTAAAGATACTCCCGTCCATATATATAAGTGTTAAATAAGTTAAAAGGGACAACATACTTTTGTATTTGTCCCTCTGCTCTTTCTCTTATTTCACTAATTCTTTTACCTTTGCCTTCTTGCCAACCCTGTCTCTTAAATAAAATAATTTTGCTCTTCTTACTTTTCCTCTTCTTACAACTTCTACTCTCTCAACATTAGGGGAATGTAAGGGCCATGTTTTCTCCACGCCAATACCATTAGAACTTTTTCTCACTGTAAAGGTTTCCCTGCTGCTTCCGCCTTGTCTTTTAATGACAATTCCCTCAAATACCTGAATTCTTTCTCGGTTTCCCTCTTTAATTCTGCCATGGACTTTTACTGTGTCGCCTACGCAAAATTCATCAACTTTTTCTTTCAATTGTTCTGCTTCAATGCTCTTTATTATCTCGTTCACTTATGTGACCTCCTTTATTTTATGATGTTCTTAATACATATGTAACAGAGGACCATCTTTTTTAAAGCATATTTACTTTACCATAAAGCACTATAAAATGCAAGGACTTGTTTTATAATCTTTGCTGTAAAAAACCTCGCCTAGACATCTTACAAAATGTATGTTACACTCATAGAAATCATTTTTATTATATAAGGAGTAAACTACCTTTTGACTCCCACATGCACTTAATTATTTTAAAATAAGAAAGGAAAATCATTTATGACCTTTACATTTAATCATTTTAATTTTAATGTAAAAAATTTAGAGGAAAGTATTCATTTTTACAAAGAAGCTCTAGGATTAAAAGAAATAAAACGAAAGGAAGCTATATTTTAGTTTTTCTTGGAGATGGAAAAACCAATTTTTCTTTAGAACTTACCTGGTTAAAAGATCATCCAGGAGCCTATGATTTAGGTGAGCTAGAATATCATCTGGCCATGGAAACTGACGACTATGAAGCTTCCTATAAAAAACATCAGGATATGGGCTGTGTATGTTATACGAACGACGCCATGGGCATTTATTTTATCCATGATCCAGATGGATATTGGATAGAAATTATTCCACCTAGATAAACGGAAGATTCCTATAGAGAATGAATGCCATTTTCTATATAGAAGTATTTCTTTGATTTTCTTTATATCTTCTATACAAATCAGGCCTCCATTTTTTTGTCCTCTCTTCTGACTGATTTTGTCTCCATTGTTCTATTTTCTCGTGATGTCCTGACAAGAGAATATTAGGAACTTCTTTCCCCCTCCATTCCTTTGGCCTGGAATATTGGGGATATTCTAACAAATCATTTTGAAAGGATTCCCATTCTTTTGAGCTTTCGTTGCTAAGGACTCCTGGCACAAACCGGGAAATACAGTCCATCATTACCATAGCAGGGAGCTCTCCTCCTGTCAGGACATAATCTCCAATAGATATATAATCGGTTACTACTTCCTCTAACACTCTCTCATCAATTCCCTCATAATGTCCACAGAGGAATATTAAATCCTTTTCTTTTGCCATCTCTTTTGCTATTTCCTGATGAAAAGTCTTCCCCTGGGGTGTTAAATAAATGAGTCTTGGCTTATTTTTTATTTGTTTGCAAACCGCTTCATATGCCCCATAAACTGGCTGGGCCTGCATAACCATGCCTGCTCCCCCTCCATAAGGATAATCATCTACTTTTCCATGTTTATTGTCTGCATAATCTCTTATATTAATTGCTTCCAAGGAAATAAGTCCTTTTTTTACAGCTCTTCCAATAATACTTGTATTCAATGCGTCTAAAATCATTTGGGGGAATAAGGTTAACACATAATAATTCATCTCTTTTTCCCTATCTTATTCTTCTAATCCATCAAGTAACCGAACCGTATTTTTATGATTTCTAAGATCGACTTTTCGAATGCATTCCTTAATTG
>CANOLZ010000063.1 GCA_947567075.1 uncultured bacterium | reverse complement strand
GGATAGGGCAGCCTCATATAAGGAATCATACTCCCTTGCATCCTTTAACTTGGAAAATCCTTCTTTTATGGCTCTATCTGTTACCGAAGAGATCCAAAGTCTTTTACAAGGCTTTTGATTATTTGCCATTTCCAATATCCACCTAGCTACCAGCTCTCCTTCTCTCCCAGAATCTGTGGCTATGACGATTTCCTTTACCTCCTTTCTATGAATTTGTGCCTTTACTACTTGATATTGCTTACCTGTCTTAGAAATAACTGTTGTTTCTAGTCTCTTTGGTAAAATAGGTAAGTCTTCCATTTTCCACTCTTTATACTTTTTTTCATAATCTTCTGGATCTTTTAATGTAATCAGATGTCCAAGAGCCCATGTGACAATGTAGTCTTTTCCTTCCTTTCCTCCATGGAAATCTTTCGAACAATGGAGCACTCTGGCAATGTCCCTTCCAACAGATGGTTTTTCTGCTATGACTAATGTTTTCATCTTTACTCTCCCTGTCTTCATCCTTATTTTAAACAAATTGTTTAAAATATTCGATTGTCTTCTTTAATCCTTCTTTCAACTCAATGGTTGGCTCCCATAAAAGCTCTTCCCTGGCCAATGTAATTACTGGCTTTCTCTGCATAGGATCGTCCCCTGGCAATGGTTTGTATACAATTTCTGACTTTGTTCCTGTCATAGCTATAACTTGAGTCGCTAGCTCTTTAATGGTAAATTCCTCTGGATTGCCCATATTCACTGGCCCAGTAAATCCCTCCCTGCTTTCCATTAGCTTTATCATCCCTTCCACTAAATCATCCACATAGCAAAAACTCCTTGTCTGGTGTCCGTCTCCATATATGGTAATGGGATGCCCTTTCAGCGCCTGAACAATAAAATTGGAAACGACCCTTCCGTCATTGGGATTCATTCTTGGTCCATAAGTATTAAAAATACGCATGACCTTTATATCTACCTTATGCTGCCTGTGATAATCAAAAAATAAGGTTTCCGCCACTCTCTTTCCCTCATCATAACAGGAACGGATTCCAATGGGGTTGACGCATCCCCTATAATGTTCTGGCTGGGGATGGATTTCTGGATCTCCATAAACTTCACTTGTGCTTGCCTGTAATATTCTTGCCCCTGTCCTTTTGGCCAGGCCTAACATATTCATAGCGCCATACACACTTGTTTTCGTTGTTTTAATGGGATTATACTGATAGTGGACAGGGCTTGCTGGGCAGGCCAGGTTATATATTTGATCCACCTCCACAAAAAGGGGATTGGTCACATCGTGGCGGATAAATTCAAAATAAGGATTTCCCATTAGATGGCGAATATTATCTTTTGACCCTGTAAAAAGGTTATCTGCACAAATGACGTCATTTCCCTCCTTTAAAAGCCGTTCACATAAATGGGAGCCTAAAAATCCAGCTCCCCCAGTAATCAACACTCGATTTCTCATCTTCCCACCCCAATCTGATAGTATTCAAAACCCAGCTTTCGCATCATTTTCTTTTCATATTGGTTTCTTCCGTCAAAAATAACCGGTTTCTTTAACCGCTCTTTCATTTCTAGGAAGTCTGGACTTCGAAACTCTTTCCACTCGGTAATGAGAATTAAGGCATCCGCCCCTTTTAATGCATCATATTTACTGTCAACATAGCTCACCTTCTCATTGCCTTTTAAATAAAAGTCTCTAGCTCCTTCCATTGCTTTTGGGTCATAGGCCTGGATAGAACCTCCTCTTTTTGTTAGTTCTAAAATCGTGGGAATGGCAGATGATTCTCTCATGTCGTCTGTATCTGGCTTAAAAGACAAACCCCAGACGGCAAAAGTGTAGCCTTTTAAATTCTCTCCGTACTTATCCATAATTTTTTTAGGGAGCACATATTTTTGTCTATGGTTGACTGCATCTACTGCTTCCAATACTTGGGGCTCATACCCATGTTTACGGCTTGTCCGAATAAGAGCTTGTACATCTTTTGGAAAACAGCTCCCCCCATATCCGCAGCCAGCATAAATAAATTGGTATCCAATCCTCTGATCACTGCCAATTCCCCTTCTCACCTTATTCACATCAGCTCCTACTCTCTCACAAATATTGGCAATCTCATTCATAAAGGAAATTTTTGTTGCCAGCATGGCGTTGGCTGTATATTTTGTCATTTCGGCACTTGCAATATCCATAATAATAAAGTTTTCCGTATTTCTAACATAGGGCATGTAGAGCTCTTTCATTATTTCTGCTGCATCTCCATTATCCACCCCTATGACAATTCGGTCTGGCCTCATACAATCACTTACTGCAGTTCCTTCTTTTAAAAATTCTGGATTGGATATAACGTCAAAGGTGAGATCGCTCCCCCTCTTATGAAGCTCTCTTTGTATAACCTCCCTTACTTTTCTTGCTGTCCCAACAGGAACTGTAGACTTATCTACTACATACATATGACGTATCATCTTTTCCCCAATTTCTTTTGCCACGGAAAGCACATATTTTAAGTCTGCGCTTCCATCCTCCCCCATAGGAGTACCCACTGCAATAAAACATAGATTGGCATATTTCAGTGCTTCCTCTATGTCTGTTGTAAAATGCAGGTGACCCTGGTTATAATTTTGCCTTACCATTCCTTCCAGCCCCGGCTCATAAATAGGTATTTTTCCTTTTTTTAAACTTTCTACCTTCTCCCTATCTACGTCCACACACCAAACGTCATTTCCCATATCAGAAAAACATGTCCCTGTCACCAACCCTACATAACCTGTTCCAACTACTGCTACCTTCATCATTATCACCATGCCTTTTCACAATTTGTCATTTCCTACTTTCCAGATTGTATTTATCCCCTGTCATATAAATCCTTGTACGTCAAATATCCCGCAGCAAGCTTTTTGCCTGTTGCGGGCCCTCTTCCCACATATATATGGAGTTTTTCCTTCCCCATCTTCCTTTTTTCTAAATGCTAAAATCAAATTTCCTGTTGTCCTTTAATCCTTTTCCTACTTCTATGGCGTTCCAATCCAAGTTCTTTATCTTTTTTATGAGTTCTTCCATAGTATCTGCCTGGATCGTTGTGCGTTTTACGTAAGAACCTCTTTGTACATACTGCCCTTCTTGTTTTTCCATAATACGTTCATTTAAAGTTTTCTCTGCCTTTTTTGCCCCTTCTCTCTCCTTAGCTTTCTTATTTTCTCTAGCCTCTTCTATGCGCTCTCTCTGCTTTTCCCTTGACTTTTCCAAGTCTGCAAAAAAAGTCGTTGTTCCATCTTCATTCCATGCAATGCCTATCTTTGTTATTTGAACATCCTGGGCATTGACGCCAAAGGCTGATTGAAAGCCAAACTCCCTATTGATCTGCTCTGACATAGAAAGGGCGCCGTGAACCCTTTCCATATACTCCTTTTCATATTTCTCATCAGAAGCCATCTTTTCCAATTCTTTGCTGGAAAATAAAACAGAAACCTCCTTTGTTCCCCTTGACAAAATCTCTCTTGCCTCATCACTGCTGTCAAAATCTGCCACCATAAAGTCCATATTGCCATATGTTTTCCTCAATTTTTCCAAAAGCTTTTGAGCCTTTTGAGAAAGATTTGTCTTACCTGTCTTAGAAGTTCCCTCTGTCTTCTTCCTTGATACTTCCTTCGTCTCCCTTTGCTGGCGTTGCACGACATCATTATAATAATTTGATGTTGTATAGTAATTCTCTATTTTACCCATCCTTCATTCCTCCTTGATCATCCATCAGAAATCCATTTCCTTTTTCCAGCATTCTACTAACTATATCGTCATCTTTATGAAAATAATTAATTTTTTTCAGAATTTCCCTTATGGACAAAGAAAGATTGAACTTTTAAAGTATTATACAAGTTTCCTTTCCTATTTGCAAGACTTAAAATTCTATATAGATTTCTACCTTTCTATCCTTGCTCAATCATTGTTGAAAAGTATTTGTTTATTTATGAAACTCATGATAAACTTTCTATATATGCTGGATCCATCCTTTTATTACGAAAGCATAAGAAAGGGGGTTTATTATGGGAAGCCATTCATTAGGAGACACTATCCGATCCCTTCGAAAAAAAGCTGGTTTGTCCCAGGAGAAACTAGCCGAAGGCATTTGCTCTCCTGTTTCTATTTCCCGAATTGAGAATGGAGTCCAAATGCCCTCCAGCCCTGTATTGGAGGGTCTTTTGGCAAAACTAGGCGCAAGCACCTATCAAATATGTGAAATCTACTACAAAAATGAAGCCCAACAGAGATTTGAGGAAGAATCGAAAAAAATAGTGAGATTCATCCATGATAGAAAAATAGATGAGGCAAAATCTCTCCTCTCATCTCTAAAAGACAGTGCAAAATCCGACAACATAAATTTCCAGCAATATCTCTTCTTAGAGGCCTGCCTTAAACTTCATGAAGAAGAAAATCCCCATGATATTTTATCCCTATTGTCTGAAGCTCTTTCTAAAACAAAGGCATCTTTGGACTTTGAAGACTTTCGCAATGTCCTTTTGTCTGTCCAGGAGGCAAATATTTTAGGCATTTTTGTCGTTGCTTTTTATCATTCTGGTCAAATAACAAAGGCAATCCATTTGGGGGAAGAATTAATGTCTTCTTTGAAAAAGCATAAAGGGAGGGCCATGGAATACCACACCCTCCAAATTAACTTAGCCCTTAATCTTTCTCAATTATTAGAACAAAAGCAGCGGCATCAAGAAGCCCTTGTGTATATTGAAATGGCGGAAGAGTTAAGTTTTCAAATCTTTCAACATTCTCTTTTGCCAGAAATAGAATTTGTGAAAGCAAAAATATATCACTTTCTTGGCAAAGACGAAGAATGCATTGCTATTTTAAAAGCAGTCCTCCCCTATATGGAATTGGTGCATAAAACTGATTTTGCCAATCTTGTACGCAAATATGCCCAGGAAGAACTTGGATTAAACCTTTAACCTCTATAAAAGCCATAACAAATCATGTAAATTTTTCTTTAACATGCTTTGTTATGGCTTTTTCTTCTCCTTTTATTATACTAATATTATCGTTGCTGTTGAAAGGAGGGAATGTATCATGGATATCATCATTATCCTTATCAACTAATCTTGTCAGGATTTTTTCTTATAACTAAAACATATATTTTCTCATCTATATTATTATTTATAAAATTACAGCAACCTATAAAGGATTATTATACAACCCCTACAGAAAGGCAGGTCTCTTAATGAAATTCTATTTATTACATGAAAACAAACTACGTTTAGCTGCTCTCCTTCTCCTCCAGACTATACGGACAGTAGGAACTGTGGGAGTTGCTATTCTCATCAATTACCTCATAAATGCTGTCTCAAAAGCTATTACAGACAAAAATATAAACCCTTTAATAAACTGGGGAATGATTTGTATCATCTATGCCTTTACCCTTGGAGGAGTCATTCTCCTGACAGAGAAAACAAAGGCAGAGAGTATGAAACGAATTATGTTAACTGTACGCCAGCATATTCTCCATGGCATTTTAAGTAAAAACATTGCCCATTATCAAGAAAAAAAGAGTGCAGAATATATGACCTTGTTAAGCCAAAGCCTAGGGACTTTCGAGGAACAGTATTTGAAAAACAGCCTCTCTATCTACGATTCTTTTCTCAGTATCCTCGTTGCCCTTCTTCTTTTGCTGTGGATCAATCCAATCATTGCAGCCATTTCCATAGCCGCCATGGCCATTCCCAGTTTTATCCCCAAGTTTTTTGGAAAAAAGCTAGGCTCCCTTCAGCATAAGGTAATGGAAAGTACAGCGCATTATAATGGGAAAATCAAAGACATACTCCATGGAATGGAAATCATCAAATCCTATCATTGTGAGACACCCATTGAAACTCTTCATCATGAAAGCGCTCAACGATTAGAAAAGAGTAAGGCCCAAATAGGAAATACCATGGCCTGGTTATATGGTCTTACTATCTTCTTCTCTATATCTGTCCAGTTCCTCATTATGTCCTTAGCAGGAATATTTGCAGTGAAAGGGCTTATTACAATTGGCAGCATTATTGCCATAACCCAGCTTACTGGTCAGGTCATCTCTCCAGCCTTCCAGCTTTCGGAAAAAATTAGCCAGTGGAAAGGCAGTAAACCCATTTGTGAGCAAATCAAGAAAAACCAGCTTGTAGATTCCGCAAAAAACCCCCTTGCTGAACTGTTTGAAATGAAGGAGTCCATAACCCTTCAAAATCTTACTTTCTCCTATGGGGATTCTCCTGTTATCCGCCATATCCATCTCCAATTTGAACAAGGCAAAAAATATGTGATCCTTGGGGAGAGCGGAAGTGGAAAAAGTACATTGCTAAAGCTCCTGGCTGGATATTATACGAACTATTCTGGCTCTATTCTATTAGATGGAAAACAAGGTAAACAATGTGACTTAGCGCTGATTCATCAGAATCTCTTTCTTTTTGATGATACAATACGAAACAATATTACTTTGTATGAGGACTATCCTGAAAATGCCATAAAAGAGGCCTGCAAACTAGCAGGACTTCATAAAGTGATTGAGGCTTTGGAAGAGGGCATTGACACGAAGGTTGGAGAAAACGGCTCCCGCTTTTCTGGTGGAGAGAAACAGAGAATTGCTGTGGCCAGGGCTATTTTGCACAGGAAAAATGTCTTCTTACTCGATGAGGCAACCTCCGCTATGGATAGCGAAACGACAAAACTCATTGAAGACAGCATCCTCTCATTGGAAAGTGTCACCTGTATTGCCATTACTCACAAGCTTACGCCCAGTTCTTTGCAAAGATATGATGAAATTCTTGTAATGGAACATGGAAAAATTGTAGAACGGGGAACCTATGACTCCCTCCTCTCCTTATCCAACAAATTTGCAAAACTTTACTCTCTTGCCATGGGATAATTTTATATTATGGAAAACAGCATATTTGTTCCTCTCCCATGAAAGTTATCAAATCATCAGAAAGTATTGCTTTTCTCTTGTCCTGGTTTTTTGAAAAAATATAAGCTTTTTATAATCTGCTTCTCTACACTATATACTTCCTATTTCCCAAAACAATAGAGTCGCCCTTTGGGAGGCTTCTATTGTCATGAACAAAAAGAGCCTTGAAATGAGATATACCCTCATTTCAAGGCTGCCCTTCTATTTTTCCTGGAAGCTTTTCCATTAAACTGGGAATAACCACCCTTTTAAAGAAAATACTTCACTCCAGATTGGAAAAGTTTCAAATCCTGTTCCCCATAAATATTTTTTGCAACCCATGACCCCCTTCTTTCTGAATGGCTCATTTTTCCATAACATCTTCCGTCAGGACTTGTGATTCCTTCAATGGCCATATAAGAACCATTCAAATTCCACTCCTCATCCATTGTAATATTTCCTTCTGGATCACAATATTGGGTTCCCACCTGCCCCCTTTGAAACAGTCTGTCCAGCCACTCTTTATTTGCCACAAACCGCCCTTCTCCATGGGAAACTGGATTCACATAAATCCCTCCTAATTCTGCCTCCTGTAACCAAGGAGATTTATTGGACACTACTTTCAAATAGGCCATTTTGGAAATATGACGGTTTATCGTATTGTAGGTCAGTGTAGGAGATGTTTCTTTCTGCCCTACTATGTCCCCTTCCAAGACAAGTCCCAGCTTTATCAATGCCTGAAAACCATTGCATATTCCTAAGGCTAGTCCATCTCTCTCCTGAAGGAGATTATGGACAGCTTCTTTCATCTTTTCATGTTGGAAGACGGTTGCAAAAAATTTCGCTGAACCATCTGGCTCGTCTCCTGCGGAATATCCTCCTGGAAGCATAAGTATTTGTGCTTCTTGTATAGATTTGGAGAATTCCTCCATAGATTCTAAAATGTTTTTAGGACTTAGGTTATTGAAGACTTTTATGGAAACATTAGCACCAGCCTTTTCAAAAGCTTTTGCACTGTCATATTCACAATTTGTCCCTGGAAAAACTGGTATGAATACAGTAGGTCTTGGAACTTTATTTTTGCAAATATAAACCTTATCTGTTTTATATAGATTGGAAGGAAGGGCATCCCCTCCTTCTTTGGCCTTTGTTGGGTATACTTTTTCCAATGTTTTTGTCCAAGCTCTTAAAGCTTCCCCTGTTCCTATGGACATTTCTTTATAAAGAAAGCCTTCCTCAATGACTTCTCCTATAAGCTCATAAGGGATTTTAACTTCTTCTACTCTTTCAGCAGAAATTTCTCCAAGAATATCTCCTATACCTGGGGCAAACAATTCTTTTGCCAATACACTTTCTTCTATATGAACGCCTAGACTGTTTCCAAAAGCCATTTTGCTTATTGCAGCAGCGATCCCTTTGCCATCCATCCCATAGGCAGATACAATGATTCCTTTCCGAATCATCCCTGTTATTTCTTCATACATTTCCCTTACCTTGTCATAAAGAGGAATGTAATATTCATCTTTTTCCAGCTTAAAACGAACG
Source organism: uncultured bacterium (assembly GCA_947567075.1). Classification (GTDB taxonomy): domain Bacteria; phylum Bacillota; class Clostridia; order Lachnospirales; family Lachnospiraceae; genus MGBC165282. Next base: position 4,410 of record CANOLZ010000063.1, on the reverse strand, counting down.
ATTTTATTTCCTGGCTTTTTTAGTTCTGGTGTAATGATCTCTTCACATTTACCAATACCCACAGCAAAGGATACAAGAGTAGGGGGGACATTCATATCCTGGAATGTTCCAGACATACTGTCCTTTCCGCCTATAGCTGCCAATTGAAATCCCATTTGTGCGTTGTAAGCTCCAAGAAGGGCCGCCACAGGCTGTCCCCAATCCTTTGGCTCCTTTGTCATACGGCGGAAATATTCCTGAAAAGTAAACCGGATTTTTTTGAAGTCTCCCCCTTGGGCTACTATTTTCCCAATAGATTCTGTCACCGCATAAACAGCTCCGTGGAAAGGACTCCAGGAAGAAAGATAAGGATCAAATCCGTAACTCATCATTGTCACTGTATCTGTTTCTCCCTTTTGAACAGGAAGCTTTGCCACCATAGTCTGACTCTCTGTCCATTGGTATTTCCCTCCATAGGGCATGAGAACAGAAGAAGAGCCAATAGAACTGTCAAACATTTCCACTAATCCTTTTTGAGAACAGACGTTTAAATCACTTAAGTGGTTTAGCCACCTTTCTTTCATCTCTTCACAAGAGAGTTTTTCCATCTCTTTTTGTGATAGCTGTTCAAAATATCCCTTCTCTTTTTCTGGCTGCCCTATATTTACCTCTGCCTCTTGGCGAGCACCATTGGTATCTAGAAAATCTCTGCAAATGTTGACAATCTCTTTCCCTCTCCAAATCATAATAAGCCGCCTGTCTTCTGTCACTTTGGCAACTTCTACTGCTTCTATATTTTCCTCTAAGGCGTAGGACAAAAATACTTCCTTATCCTTTTCATCTAGGACGACTGCCATTCTCTCCTGGGATTCTGAAATGGCTAGTTCCGTGCCGTTTAGACCTGCATATTTTTTTGGTATCTTGTCTAAATCAATCCATAAACCGTCAGCCAGCTCTCCAATGGCCACAGCCACTCCCCCTGCCCCAAAATCATTACATTTTTTAATGAGGGTGCTGACTTCACCTCTGGAAAAAAGACGCTGAATTTTTCTCTCCGTAGGGGGATTTCCCTTTTGAACCTCAGCCCCACACGTCTCAATAGAAGATTCTGTATGGGCTTTTGAGGAACCAGTGGCTCCCCCACATCCATCTCTCCCTGTTCTTCCTCCTAGAAGAATAATCACGTCTCCAGGAAGAGGTTTCTTTCTTACAATATTTCTCCTTGGCGCTGCTCCAATGCAGGCGCCTATTTCCATTCTCTTTGCCACATACTGAGGATGGTAAATTTCCTTTACATATCCTGTAGCCAGACCAATTTGATTACCATAAGAAGAATATCCTGCTGCCGCCTCCCTCACAATCTTTTTCTGGGGAAGCTTTCCTTTCATCGTATCTTGTATTGATCCAGTGGGATCACTGGCCCCGCTCACCCGCATTGCCTGGTATACATAAGTTCTCCCTGAGAGAGGATCCCTGATGGCTCCCCCTAGACAGGTAGCTGCTCCTCCAAATGGTTCTATTTCTGTTGGATGATTATGGGTTTCATTTTTAAAACTGACTATCCACTCCTCTTCCTCTCCATTTACTGAAACAGGAACAACAATAGAACAGGCATTTACTTCCTCGGATTCTTCTAAATCTTTTAGCTTTCCTTCCTTTTTCAGCTTCCTCATTGCTATCAAGGCTAAGTCCATAAGGCAAATATATTTTCCCTTTGTTCCTTTATAAACATCTTCCCTGTCCTTTAAATAATTTCTATATGTTTTTTCAATAGGCGCTTTATAATAACCCTCCTCTATCGTCACTTCCTTTAATTCCGTTAAAAATGTCGTATGACGGCAGTGATCGGACCAATAGGTATCTAGGAGCCTTATTTCTGTCATAGAAGGAAACCGCTTCTCCTCCTTCTGAAAATACTGTTGAATTACCTGAAAGTCTTGGAATGTCATCGCCAGCTCTAAAGATTTATAAAGCTCCAAAAGCTCCTCTTCCTTCATGAAAGTAAAGCCTTGCAGCAAAGGAATATCCTCTGGTTCTCCAAAATCCATCGCTAATGTCTCTGGCTTTTGAAGCCCTGTCTCTCTAGAATCCACAGGATTCATGCAATAAGCTTTTATTTTCTCCCATTCTTCCCCAGACAGATCCCCTTTCAAACAGTAAGTCGTGGCAGTTTTAATGATTGGCTCTTCCTTTTCATTGAGAAATTTCACACATTGCACAGCTGAATCCCCTCTCTGATCAAACTGGCCTGGCAAGTATTCCACTGAAAAAACATTCTCCCCTTTTTCTATAGGAAACTCCTCCTCATACAGTTGATCAACTGGTGGTTCAGAGAAAACCATATAACATGCCTTTCTAAAAATCTCTTCGGATATATTTTCCACATCATAGCGGATGAGAATACGTACCTTTTCAATGTTCTGAATACCAAGGTAATGGAAAATTTCCTCTCTTAGTTCCTTTGCTCTGACTGCAAAGTCTTTCTTTTTTTCTACGTAGATTCGTCTAACCATCTACCCTCTCCTTTCTTCTCTACCTTCCCATAAAAATTTTTGCTATAGGGGAATCCCCAGGCAGTATGAGGGTTTTGTCCTCTCCTGACATGCTTTCCTTGGCAGCATCCAATGCCCTGACAAAAGAATAAAAATCACCTCTTGTCTCATCAGAATACGCATCAGCCAAAATTCTCATATATTCCCCTTCGCCCTCGGCCTTTAACTGCTCTCCCTTTGCCTTTGCCTGAGATTGCATAATGGACACTTCCTTATCCGTTGTATTTTGAATCATCTGGGCCTCTGACTTTCCTTCTGCTGTGTATTGGGCCGCTATATTCTCCCTCTCAGAAATCATTCGAGTGTAAACTGCCTGCTTATTATCATCTGGCAGATCCAGTCGTTTTACTTCCACATTCATAATGACGATTCCATATTGCTCATAAACATTTCCTATATGTTCCATGATCTCTTCACTTAAAGACTTGATTTCTACCACTTCTTCTTTTTTTGCCAAAATTAAATCGTTGGATCCTGTTTCTTCCTCTGTTATAGTAACTGTAATTTTTCCATCTCTGCTTTTTATTACCTCATCCTGCGTCATATTGGAAATCGTTGTCTTCACAGCATTGTATACGATAGTATCAATACGATTTTCTGCATTGGAAACAGAAAAGCTTAATGTCTGGGCAAATTTTAGGGGATCGGTCACCCTCCAAAGGACATAACTGTCAATAATCATGGATTTTTTGTCTGATGTAATCACATCTGACACTGGCTGATCGTAAAGAAGTATTTCTTTTGGTATTGTGTTCACAGTCTCTATAAATGGAATTTTAAAAGATAATCCAGGATTCTTTTCTACCCGCTGCACTTTTCCAAACTGTCGGATTAATTTATATTCATTTGCCTCTGTTATAATAATGGTAGACAAAAGAACATATAAACAAAGAATGCAAAAAGCAATAAGGGGCATTTTCTTTTTTCTTATTTTCATATCCATTTCTCTGCCTTTCTATCCTTTCCTTCTATATTCTCTTTTCAGGAAATTATTGAGCCCTTTGGGCCTCTGTCTTTTCTTCCTGATAAAAGGGACCAAGGGGAAGAATTTCTTGAAGGTTTCCGTTATCTGTCCCTTGAATTACTATTTTCATCTGTGGCAGAACTTCTTCCATTGCCTCATAAAACATTCTTTCCTTTGTTACATTTGGGTTTTTCACATATTCTTCATACATCGTGTTAAACCTGGCCACCTGTCCTAGAGCCTCATTAATTCTGCTTTGCTTTACTGCTTCTGCCTCTTGGAGTATTCTGTCTGCCTCAGCCTGGGCTTTTGGAATTTCCTCATTTCGATATTTATTGGCATTGTTTAAAGCGGTCTCCTTCCCCTGTTTTGCCGTCTCCACCTCTTTAAAAGCACTAATGACTTCCTCTGTAGGAGGTTCTGCATCCTGGATGGTTATATTGAAAAGCTGAATGCCAATGTCATACTTTTCTAATTTGTCTAAAATCATCTCCTTAATATTTGCTTGTATCTCACTCTTCCCTGTTGTAAGTACAGCGTCCACATTATAGGATCCTATCGTTGTACGAATGCAGTTCTGGGCAATATTTTCTAATATTTCCACTGGATCCTTGGAAGCATAAACAGCTTTTACTGGATCAGATATTCGGTACTCTGCATAAAAATCAATGTGGATAAAATTATAGTCTGATGTAATCATCATTCCTGTATCTTCGTCACTATCGCTGTAATTATAATAGCCAATGGAAAACCCTTTAATCGTTGTATTCACCTTTTGAACGCTTTGAATAATCGGAATTTTAAAATGAAGGCCAGGCTTGGTCACTGCCTTTGGTTTGCCAAGAGTGCAAAGCACTGCCTGCTCCTCTTCTCGAATAGTATAAAAAGAACTTGTTATCAGCAATAAAAGAATGA
>CANOLZ010000062.1 GCA_947567075.1 uncultured bacterium | reverse complement strand
CCCCTTTGTCTGTCCTTTTTCCTCCCCTTTTTCTTCTATTTTGGCATTTTCCATTGGAGAAGAAGAATCTTCCTCCAATCCAAAATGTATTCTTACCTTCTTTTCAATCTCCTGGCAAATTTCAGGTCTTTCTTTCAAATATGTCTTGGCGTTTTCCCGCCCTTGTCCTATTTTGTCTCCGTTATAAGCATACCAGGCGCCGCTTTTATTGACAATATTAACACTGGCTGCCAAATCCAAAATATCTCCCTCTGTAGAAATACCCTTTCCAAACATAATGTCAAATTCTGCTTCTTTAAAAGGAGGAGCAATTTTATTTTTTACAACCTTCACCCTTGTACGGTTTCCAATGACCTCTCCCCCCTGCTTTAAAGCTTCCGTCCTACGTACATCCAAACGAACGGAGGAATAAAATTTAAGAGCCCTTCCCCCTGTCGTTGTCTCTGGATTGCCAAACATAATGCCTACCTTCTCCCTGAGCTGGTTTATAAAAATAACGGTACAGTGAGACTTACTGATAACTGCTGTGAGTTTCCTCAATGCCTGGGACATTAGTCTTGCCTGAAGACCTACATGACTATCTCCCATCTCTCCGTCAATCTCTGCCTTTGGAACAAGAGCTGCCACCGAGTCCACAACAATAATGTCCACAGCCCCGGAACGAACCATTGTCTCTGTAATTTCTAACGCCTGCTCTCCATTATCTGGCTGGGAAATATATAAATTGTCAATGTCCACCCCAATACTTTTTGCATACACAGGATCCAAAGCATGCTCTGCATCAATGAATCCTGCTATACCCCCACTCTTTTGCACCTCTGCAATCATATGTAAAGTGACCGTAGTCTTACCACTACTCTCAGGACCGTATATTTCTACAATTCTTCCCTTTGGAATGCCCCCTAGGCCAAGGGCGATGTCCAAACTTAAGGAACCTGTCGGTACTGTCTCTACATTCATGTTTTTCCCTGAATCACCTAATTTCATTACAGATCCTTTTCCATACTGCTTTTCTATCTGGGATAGGGCTACATCCAGCGCCTTTAATTTATCATCTTTTTCCATAGAAACTTATCTCCTTTTTATAGTCATAAAAAACTGTGTATTATTATGTACGCCTAGAATCTTCTTCCTTATTACTTCAGTACAAACATATGTTCTATTCATCATAAACCATTCTTTTCTTTTTGTCAATTCTTTTTTCTCATAGATAAAGTTATATTTTTGTATATATAGAATAATATCATATATTTTTCTTTTTTACAAGCTCATCTTCTTTCTTTATGAGAAAAAAGGGCTCCCGGATGTAAAAGAAAAAGTTCGTGAGCAATTAAAGGATAGGAAGATAGAAAAATAAGCTGTCCCCACTCCCTTGGGGATAAGGCTACTGTGCCAAAAGCATGGATAAAGTAGGGGATCTCTGTCACGGAAAACTGAAGGAGAAATCCAATTAAAAAGGCTGCTATCATTAATCTATTTTCCATATGATTCATGCGAAACACTGAGCGTCCTACATTCCTCATTCCTATTGCATGAAAGAGCTGGGATAATCCCAAAACAGTAAAGGCATATGTCTGGGCCCTGTCTAAAATTGGTTTTGACTGAAGTACTTCTATAATGCCTTGGATGGTAACTCCCTCCTGGCTCATGCTTAAAGTGACATAAGGTATTTGCAAAAAGGCAATTAAACTAATGGTTGCAATGAGTACCCCATAAAATAATGTACATGCCAGACCTCCTCCTGCAAATAAACTTTCTGTTGTTTTTCTCGGGGGTCTTTTCATCAATGTAGCCCCGTCATTTTTGTCTACTCCCAATGCCAGTGCAGGAAGAGAATCTGTGATTAGGTTGATCCATAAAATATGGCTTGCCTTTAGAGGGGCGGCCAGACCGCATAATATGGTAAAAAACATCATAATGATTTCTCCAAAATTAGAGGAAAGTAAAAAGAGAATGGATTTTTTTATATTTTCATATATTCCCCTTCCCTCCTCAATGGCCCTTTCAATCGTTGCAAAATTGTCATCTGCAAGAATCATATCGGAGGCATTCTTTGCCACGTCTGTCCCCGACATGCCCATGGCAATTCCAATATCCGCCGCCTTTAAAGAAGGAGCATCATTGACTCCATCTCCTGTCATAGCTACGATTTCTCCATTATTTTTCAATGCCTTTACGATTTTTACTTTATGCTCTGGGGATACTCTGGCAAAAACATGAATCTCCTTTACTCTTTCCTTTAGCTGTTCCTCGTTTAGCTTATCTAGGTCTGCACCGTTCATACACTGGGAAAGATGTGTGGCAATGGACAGACGCTTTGCAATGGCAAAGGCAGTATCCATATGATCTCCTGTAATCATGACTGTGCGCACAGATGCTTCTTTAAATTTCTCCACTGCCCTCAAAGCTTCTGGACGCTCTGGATCTATCATTCCTACAAGACCTGTGAAAGTCATTCCCGTTTCTTTTGGAAGGGGACTGTCCCATCTTACTCCAACGGCTAAAACCCGCAAGGCTTTCTTGGACATTTCTTCTGCTCCTCCTTTTATCTCTTGTCTATGTTTATCTGTCATAGGAAGAACAGCGCCTCTTAAAAGCACATGACTGCATCCTCTTAGTATTTCATCAACTCCTCCCTTTGTATAGCTAATATAACGGCCATTTTTCTTATGTAAAGTTGTCATCATCTTTCTTTTGGAATCAAAGGCCAGTTCCTTTAATCTAGGCTGTCTCCTTTCTAATTCTTTCCTATCTATATTGTATTCCTTTGCCAACTCTGCTAAAGCAAGCTCCGTAGGATCTCCAATTCTTGTCTGATCTGTTAATATAGAATCATTGCAAAGGGCCATGCCTTCTATAAACTCCCTATGCTCTTCTAAACGTAGCTCCTTTCGATCCATTGTTTTAAAATCTGCAAAACATTTTGTTACCGTCATTTTGTTCTGAGTCAATGTCCCTGTTTTATCTGAACATACGACGCTGACTGCCCCTAATGTTTCTACAGAAGGAAGCCTTCTTATAATCGTATGAACTTGTACCATTCTAGAAACGCTTAAGGCAAGAACAATAGTTACAATAGCTGGCAGCCCTTCTGGCACAGCGGCTACAGCTAAAGAAATAGCTGTAATAAACATTTCGATTATATTTCTCTTTTGGAGCACTGCAATAAGAAATAATACAACACATAAGAGCACTGCAGCAATGCTTAAAAGTTTTCCCAAGTCTGCCAGACGCTTTTGCAAAGGAGTCATCTCTTCCTTTGTATTATTCATCATAGCGGCAATTTTTCCAATTTCTGTGGACATGCCTGTGGCTGTCACCATGCCTTCTCCCCTTCCGTGGGTCACATTCGTAGACATGTACGCCATATTCATCCTGTCTCCTAAAGGAAGGTTTTTTTCTGCAAGAAAGTTCTCATCCTTTTTCATGGGCAAAGATTCTCCCGTCAAAGAGGCTTCCTCTACTCTTAGTTCTGCAGTGTACAATAGACGTAAATCGGCAGGAACTTGTCTTCCTGCATCTAAGCATACAATATCTCCTGGCACTAATTTTGAAGCGTCTATTTCCTTCTCCACCCCATCCCTTTTTACAATAGCCTTTAGACTTGTAAGTTTTTTTAATGAATCTAAAGCTTTTTTTGCCTTTCCTTCCTGAATAATGCCAATAATAGAATTTACAAAGATAACCGTTAAAATAATGGCTGCATCGCTTATTTCATGAAGAAGAAAGGAAATTCCTGAGGCTACAAAGAGAACGCATATTAGTGGATCGTTTAACTGGCCTAAAAATGCCTCAAGCATTGTTTTTTTTCTGCCTTCTTCCAACTGATTTTTCCCATACTTGTCCAGCCTTATTTTCGCCTCTTCCTCAGAAAGCCCATTCCTTCCATTGCTTCTTAAAACTTCAGCTGTTTCGTTTATTGTTTTTTGCTCAAACAAAAAGCACCCACTCCTTATGTTCTAGATTTCAGACTTTCCAGCTGTATCAGCTTGTATCATTGTCCTATTTCTACCCTATGCCTGGATGCTTTTTTTTATGATTTATTTTTCTTTCTTTTCCTTTCCAAATGTCACTTTACTATAGTGTTCTAAAACACATTGACGCAGTAACGTAAGGGCTGCCGCTGTTGCGCTTTGTCGTATTTTTTCTCTTCCTCCTCCAAACTGGTATTTTTTCACTGTAATTTTCCCACAAACATTACAGCCAATATACACTAGTCCTACTGGCTTTTCTTCGCTTCCTCCTCCTGGTCCTGCAATTCCTGTTGTTGCAATACATACATCTGACTTTGTGAAAAAAACCCCTCCCTTTGCCATCTCCTTTGCCGTCTCCTCGCTGACAGCCCCCTTCTTTGCCAAAGTGCCTTTTTTCACACCTAAATATTTTCTCTTCGCTTTGTTGGAATAGGTGACAAGTCCTTCTCTCACCACATCTGAGGCCCCTTGTACATTGATAAGTCTGGACACAATCATACCACCTGTACAAGACTCTGCTGTTGTCAATGTTAAATGATTATTTTTTAACAAGTCGATGACAGCCATTTCCAAAGTAACCTGTTCTTCTGTTGTGTATATATAACCGCCAATTCTGCTTTTTAACTCTTTGGTCATGGGTTTTAGAAGTTTCTTAGCTTCCTTCTCACTTTTTGCCCTAGCCGTTGCCCTAAGATGAACCTCTCCTGTTTTTGCATAGGGGGCAATTGTCGGATTCTCCTGTTTTTCTATCATGTCTTGAATCATTGTCTCAACATAACTTTCTCCCAGTCCACATATTTTAATAGTCTGGGATAAAATAATGCCTGGCTCTTTTTCTTTTAAATAAGGTTTAATGCTCTTTTCAAACATAGGAAGAAGCTCGTTAGGAGGTCCTGGAAGGAGAATCAGCGCCTTCTCTCCCTCTTCTATAATAAATCCGGGGGCTGTTCCATTTTCGTTTTCCACTACAATGGCTCCTTCAGGTGCCATTGCCTGCTTCCAATTATTTTCTGTAGGGGTAATCTTCCTTTTTTCAAAAAAATCTTGTATCTTTTTTTTAGATGGCTCATGAAGCTTTAACTTTTTTCCTAGTACAGCAGCTGTAGCCTCCTTTGTCAAATCGTCTTTTGTGGGACCAAGTCCTCCTGACAAAATGACAATGTCTGAACGCTCTATCGCTGTCTTCAAAACCCCTTTTAAACGTTCTTCGTTATCACCTACTACAGTCTGATAATAATTTGAAAGTCCTAAAGCTGCACATTGCTCAGACAAAAAGGCAGCGTTGGTATTTACAATATTGCCAAGTAAAAGCTCTGTTCCTACACAGATAAGCTCAACTACCATATTGTTTTCTCCTCTCTCCTATTCCAGCTTTATTTTTATGCTTGTTCTTTCATGACCTCTTTATTTTTTATCAAATAATCCCCAAGGGAAATAATGGTTAAAATAAGGGAAGCCCACAAAAAGATGGATGTTAAATACTTCATAAAGGCATTGGGAATATCTGCTATGAGAAGACAGATCATGACCATTTGGGAAACTGTCTTCACCTTTCCCCAATAGCTGGCCCCTATTACCCTTCCATTATCTGCTGCTACAAGCCGGAAACCACTTATAATAAATTCTCTGCTCACAATTATAATAACCATCCAGGAAGCCATTTTTCCCATTTCTACAAAACAGATTAAGGCAGAACAGACTAAAAGTTTATCTGCAAGGGGATCCATAAATTTCCCAAAATTTGTTACTAAATGATATTTTCTTGCAATCTTTCCGTCCAACATATCTGTCAGGCTGGCTATGATAAATAGGGCAAGAGCAATAAAACGGTTTTTCTCATCCCCCATATCCTTTAAAAGAAAGAATATAAAAAAAGGTATCATAGCCATTCTTAAAATTGTTAATTTGTTAGGTAAATTCATCCCATTGCTTCTCCTATCAAATCATACTCCAAAGCACCTGTTATTTTCACTTTTACAAAGTCTCCTGTCAAAAGCTCCTCCTTAGAATGAATAAACAAATAGCCGTCTACATTGGGAGCGTCTTTATATGTTCTGGCAATATAAGCGTTTTCATCTACTACCTTTCCTTCCACAAAAGCATACAACTCTTTTCCAATCATCTCTTCTCCCTTTTCTAGGGAGATTTCCTGCTGAAGTTCCATTATCTGGGCTTTTCGCTCTTCCTTTACCTCTTCTGTTAATTGTCCATCCATGGAGGCAGCCAAGGTACCCTCCTCTTGAGAATAGGTAAACACTCCAAGACGGTCAAATTCCACTTTGTCAATGAATTCTAAAAGTTCCTTGTGATCTTCCTCCCTCTCCCCAGGAAATCCAGTCATAAAGGTAGTTCTAATACAAAGATCGGGAATCTCTTTCCTTAAGGTTTCCAAAAGCTCCTCTAGCTGTTTTTTATTTGTCCTTCTTCCCATACGTTTTAAAATATTGTCTGAGACATGCTGGATAGGAATATCCAAGTAATGACAGATTTTTTCTTCTTCCTTTATTACCTCTATGAGTTCCTTCGTGATTTCTTCTGGATAACAGTAAAAAATCCGTATCCATACAATACCTTTAATTTTACAAAGCTCTTTTAATAAAGCTGGCAACATCTTTTTTCCATAGATATCTTTGCCATAAACGGTTGTCTCCTGGGCTACTAAAATGAGCTCCTTCACTCCTCCTTTTGCCAGCTTTGTCCCTTCTTCAATAAGGCGCTCCATAGGTACGCTGCGATACTTTCCTCTAAGGGAAGGGATAATACAATAGGTGCAACCCTTGTTACAGCCTTCTGCAATTTTTAAGTAAGCGTAGTGTCCTCCTGTTGTTATCACTCTTTTTCCCTCCACATGAGGAAGAACATGAATATCTCCTATTTGATCATAGTCTTTCTTTTCTCCATTGTTTCCTAAAATATCTTCTATTACACTGACAATTTTATCAATAGCCGTTGTCCCTATAATTGCGTCTACTTCTTCAATTTCTTCTTTTATCTCCTTTTGATATCTTTGAGCCATACAACCTGCAACAATAAGAGCCTTGCACAAGCCCTTTTTTCGATACTCAGCCATCTCTAAAATAGTCTGTATGCTTTCTTCCTTTGCATCTTGAATAAAGCAGCAGGTATTTACAACAATAACCTCTGCCTCCTCCTCATTATCTGTAAATTCATAATTGTTTCTTTTTAGTAACCCTAGCATTACTTCTGAATCTACAAGATTTTTGTCACATCCTAAGGATATAAAAAGTATTTTCATTTTAAAACCATGCCTTTCTTATACATTGAAAAAAGGAAATGCAATGATGCACTCCCATTTTTTATTCATATCCTTCTTCCTCGTCGGTACCTGTAATTTTCACTTTTCCATTATTCAATTCTTCCACTGCAATGGAAATAGGCTTTTTTCCATGGGTATGAATATAACCGTTGTTTTCTCCGTCTATAATCTGCCTGGCTCTTTTTGCTGTTGCTAAAACAATAGAATACCGGCTGTTTACAACAGGATGTTCTCCTTCTTCAATTTCGCTGTTTACTGCCTTCATTAAATCTGTATAAGATGGATGCAGCATACTTTATTCTCCTTTCACTTCCTCATTTAATTGTTCCCTCATTTTCCTAATCCATTCTATATTTCTGGAAGTAATATGGTGGGCTCCCTCTATTACATAATGGAGTTCCTCTACACTGGAATCCAATTCTTCATTAACAATAAGATAATCGTACTCTTCTATTCCCTTAGCTTCTTCTTTTGCCCTGTCCATTCTGGACTCTATGAGATCCATTGTCTCACTTCCCCGATGGATCAAACGATTTTTCAGTTCCAAAATACTTGGAGGCATGACAAATACTAAAAGAGCATCCGGATAATTTTTCTTAATTTGTAAAGCCCCCTGAATTTCTATTTCCAATATGACGTCTTTCCCCTGATTCATTTGCTCTTCCACATACTTTTTTGGGGTTCCATAATAATTTCCTACATACTGGGCATGTTCCATGAGCTCTCCCTTGCTGATCATCTCCTCAAACTTTTCCTTTGCTACAAAGAAATATTCTCTCCCATCTTCTTCCCCATCTCTGGGAGACCTTGTTGTGGCAGATATGGATAGTTGATAATTCTTGTATTTACTTACAAGACTTTTCAGCAAAGTGCCCTTTCCTGCCCCAGAAAACCCAGATACAACGATCAATATTCCTTTTCTGTTATTCATCCTCCACCCCTTTTTCTAAATGAAACCTACTGGAAATTGTCTCTGGGAGCAAAGCAGATAGAACCATCTGCCTGTTTTCCATCATAATGACCGCCTTCGTCTTTCTCCCTTGGGTCGCATCAATAGCCGTACCTTCATCTCTGGCATTTTGTACCATCCTTTTGACTGGAGCGGAATCTGGGCTGACAATAGCAATCACTTTATCTGTGTTAATCAAATTTCCAAATCCTATATTAATAAGTCCTGTCAAAAAATCACCAACCTATTCAATATTTTGTACTTGTTCTCTAATTTTCTCAATCTCCGTTTTTAAGTCAATAGCCCTATTGGAAACTTCCAAATCATTGGCCTTTGAGAGAATAGTATTGGCCTCTCTATTCATCTCCTGGGCCATAAAATCTAACTTCCGACCAACCCCTCCACCTTCTATGAGCTCTTTCTTCATAGTATCAATATGACTCTCCAACCTTACAATTTCCTCGTCTACACATATTTTATCTGCAAATATAGTGACTTCTGTCAGAATTCTGCTCTCATCTATTTTTTCATTATTTAAAAGTTCTTTTACCTTTTCTTCCAACTTTCTTTTATATTCTGACAAAATTTCTGGAGAGCGTTCTTTAATAAACTCTACATGGCAGGACATAAGCGTTAACTTTTTTAATATATCCTCTCTAAGGAGTTCTCCCTCTCTCAATCTGCTCTCCACAAAAGCTTTTGCTGCTCCTTTTAAAACCTGTTCCATATCCTTCCACAAAGCCTGTTCATCCACTCCTTGCTCTTCCATCATAAGCACTTCTGGATACTTCGATAAAGCAGATACTCGAATATCATTATCCAAGTGGAATTCCTCAGCCATGGCTTGCAAATAGTTCATATATTCTGCTGCCAGCTCTTTATTATATTTTATACAGACATTACTTTTCGTATAATCTTCATAAAAAATAAAAACGTCCACCTTTCCCCGCTGTATGTATCTTTTTAAAAAATTTCGGATTGTATTCTCGAAGAAATTCAACTTTTTGGGCATTCGAATGCTAATATCAGAATATCTGTGATTGACAGCCTTCATTTCAACGACAATCTTCCTGTCCTCATCGACAATTTCACACCGGCCAAAGCCTGTCATGCTTTTTATAAATTCTGTCCCCATGTTTTTCTTCCTTTTCTGACCTTTGCTTCTGATAATCTTTTTTATTATACGTCATGGAAAAAAGGGAGTCAAGTAACTTTCTTTGTTTTAGATACCCATCGTCTGTATAGCTTAAACTGGTGAATGGCCTTTGTTTCTTTCTTTTATTGGATACCGGATAACCGTTCTTCTTTTTTCCACTGCACATCGTCTAGGGTCGCTTAAATATATTTCATGGTGGAAACGACTTAGAGAAATGTCTGGAACATAACCTTTTTCCCATAAGTATTGATTCATCTTTGTAATGGTTGCATCTTCCTCATCATAGCTTCCTATATGCATACATTGTACACATAATCCTTCCTTATAGGGAAAAAATTCTACCTTGGAGAAATCTCTTTTCTTTTTCTTTGTCCCTTCTAAAACTGCCCAGTCAAATTCTTCTCTTGTCACAAACTCTGGAAGGCGGATCATAGCAATCCATTCTAAATTTTCTTTATGGGCATAGTCTATATTCTCTCTTCCTTTCTGCCACCATAATCCCTCTAAGGGGGGAACTACATAAGAAAAATACCCATCTATTTTATGGTTTCCTTTATAGCTCATTTTAATAGTAAAAGCGATTGTGTATAACATACTAATTGCAGTCTTATATTCTCCATCTGGTTCATTGGGATCTCCATGCCCCCGCACTGCACTGTAATGTATTGCTGGTACATCAAGGATTTTTGGAATTTTGGATGGTATATATATCTCTTTATATTCTTTCTTATAGTCAAAAGCCATTTCTCTTCTCCATTCTTTTTTCATACATCATACCACAATAAACAAGACATCTTAATGTCCTGTTTTTCTTTTGTAAAATTCTGTAATGGGTATACATATGTTTTTCGTAAAGGCTTCCCTAACATATCATTTTATCCATTACAGTGAAAAAACCCTTCCATATTATGACGAAATAGGACTGTTAAAACTAACAGAAAAAAATGTTTCTGGATGCTGCCTTTATGATAAAACGGCATGAGAAGGAATTACAGAATTTATAGGAAAAGCAATGATCCCTCTTTATACAAGTTGTTCATTTCTTACTAAATGTAGTGCATCTTTTTATTCTATGGAACAAAACAGCTGCAAAGTCCTCTCACCTTGCAGCTGTTTTTTAAGCAGATAATGGGAATCGAACCCACCCCCTCAGCTTGGGAAGCTGATGTACTACCAATATACTATATCTGCATATTATTTATTATATCATCTTTTTTCTAATAGTCAAGAATATTTATTCATTCTAATTCTCTATAAAACATAATAGCTATTAAAAAAAATTGTGACTACTTCTTATAATATTTAAATGTCAAAGTAAAAATACATCCCCTCAGTCCATTCCCTTACTAAAAAATAGGACTCATCAATGAAATTTATTCCTTGATGCAAAACAACTGGTGTAACTTACATTACACCAGTTGCAATATAATGCTTCCTTATAAACGCTCTCATTTTCCTTTGCCTGTTTTATCCTTTTTTTTCACAAATTCTTTTACTAAGAGGGCCTTTCCCATATCTCCTTCTACCTTAAGCTTACCTATTGTAAATGCTAGAACTGGATCTACCTTTCCTCTGGCAATATCCAAAAAAGTAGACGCCTTCCCACGAAACAGCACATCTCTATCATAATATTCATATGGTTCCACATAGAGCTTCCCATCTTTTAATTCTACATAAAAGTTTCCCTCTCCTTCTCCCTCAATCTGAAACTGAAAGGCCAAATGCTCTGTTCTTTGTCCTACGTCTACTCCTGACAATAATTCCTTCATTTGTTGAAATACTTCTTCAAATGTCATCCTTTCTCTACTCCTTTCCACTCTTAACTTGATTTTTTCCCATTATATACCACAAAGGACCTGTAATACATACAGAAGAATATGCTCCACACAAAATACCAACCATTAAAGGAGCTGCAAATTCCTTAATAGAAGGCACTCCAAAAATGTAAAGAACCGTCACTGCGGCAAAAGTTGTTACAGAAGTCCAAATGCTTCTTGATAAAGTCTGGGTAATGCTATTATCCACTACATCCATCCTCTCTCCTTCCCTCGCCCCCTTAAGATTTTCCCTAATACGGTCAAAAATAACAATCGTAGCGTTTATGGAATATCCTACAATCGTTAACATACAGGCAATAAATGTGTTTCCTACAGAAATTCTAGACACTCCGTAAAACACTAATACAATAAGTACATCATGGCAAAGGGCTAATACAGCACTAGCCCCAAAACGGATATCTTTAAAACGAAACCATATATATAGGAGCATACATACGCCTGCTATAAGCACAGCAATTACTGCATCGTTTCTCATCTCACCGCTTATGGCAGAACTAATATTCTCTGCTGTAATCAGCTGTTCATCTACGTTAAATTCATCCACTAGTTTCTTATTCAGTTCTTCCCTCTCTTCTACGGATAAGTTCCTTGTCTTAAAGATTACTTCCTTACTTCCAGCTACCTTTTGCATTTGTATGTTATGATCCTTCGTTACTTCCTGTACTACTGGAATAACAAGGGAATCCATTTCTTCAATGGACATATCCTCCTTAAAGGTAACATTGGTAGATGTTCCTCCTTTGAATTCCAAACTGTATTCCAATATTCCCTTTCCTTTTGATTGATTCATTCCCATAACGATAAAACCACTAGCAATCATCAAAATAGAAAGAAGAAAGAAAAGGTTTTTTCTCTTTACAAAGGAAAGTTTTTTTCTTAATAAAATATCCTTCTTTCCCTTTCCCACACAATAGAATTTCTCATTCTTTAAGCCAATCGCATACATGGCGTTTAAAATTAACTTTGTAATAACTAAGGCAGTAAACATGGAGACAAGAATACCTAAAGCCAGTGTTTGGGCAAAACCTTTCACGCTTCCTGTCGCCTTAAAGCCTAAAACAGCTGCTGCTATTAAGGTCGTTACATTTCCATCTATAATGGCAGATAATGCTTTCTGGAATCCTGTTTTAATGGCAGATCCTACGGCTTTTCCTTCCTTTAACTCTTCTCTGATTCTTGCAAAAATAATGACATTAGCGTCTACAGCCATACCTACTGAGAGAATAATCCCTGCAATTCCTTGAAGGGTTAAGGTTAATTCAAAGGCTTTAATAAGGAGAAAGGTAAGAAGCACATAAAAAATCAAGGCTATAGATGCCGCCAAACCTGGAATCAAATAAACAATGCACATAATCAATGCAATAATGGCAAAACCAACCATACCTGCCTGTATACTTGTTTTTATTGCCTCCTGTCCCAACTGGGCCCCAACGACGTTAGAACGCAGCTCTTCCAATTCCAGCCTTAACCCTCCAATACGAATGGTGGAAGCCAAAGTTTCCGCTGCCTGGGCAGAAGGCATTCCGGAAATAGATGCTTCTCCCCCTGTAATGACATCATTGACAGCAGGGGCGCTAATAATCTCATCATCATAAATAATATAAATGATATCTCTCGTCTTTGCAGCCTCAGCGGTAGCCTTGGCAAACTTTTCTGTTCCTTCTTCATTTAAGGCGAGGCTAACGACATACTCATTATTTCCCATCTGATTTGTTATCACGCCTGCCTGGGCATTTTTCACATCGGTTCCTGTCATGAC
>CANOLZ010000061.1 GCA_947567075.1 uncultured bacterium | reverse complement strand
GATGCCTGTCGGAAATGTGTCTGCCTTGAGGTGACGAATATACAGGCTTTATCCCATATATTGGAAGAAATGAATGTGGAATACAAAATAGTTTCTAACAAACAGGCGGATGTATATGCTAAAATGAATGTTTCCAGACTAAGCTTTGCCCTGGCAAAGGAAAACTGCGAAGTTATTTCTATTAAGGAGAAAGACGAAAGCTTGGAAAGTTATTATGTCAGCTTAGTGGGAGGTAACAGCAATGAGTAAATTATTATCCGCAAATTTCATACGTTTGAGAAAAATGAAATTCTTCTGGATAGGTATGGGACTTATGCTTGGAGCAGGGATATTTTTTCCCATAGACAGGTATTTAGAAATGAAACAGACAGGGTCTATCCATAATATAGACAGTGGATTTTTTGGATGCGCTCTGTTCATTGGCATCCTAATGTCTGTATTTTGCAGTTTGTTTATTGGCACAGAATACAGTGATGAAACTATTAGGAATAAAATAGTAACTGGTCAAAGGAGAAATTTTATCTATCTATCAAACCTTATTACTTCGGGAATTGTAGGAATTGCTATGTGTACAGTTTTCTTTCTTCCATATTTATGTTTGGGTATTCCACTCCTAGGTTTTTTTGAAACAAATATTCAATTTGTTTTGTTATTTGCAATTACTGTATTCATACTTTCCATTGCCTTTTCTTCAATTTTTACCTTGATTTCAATGTTAAATCATAACAAGGCTGTTACAGCTGTAATTTGCATACTCCTTGCTTTTGGTTTTTTGATCATTGGATCTTATTTAAACAGTAGGTTGCATGCTCCCAGGATAATTCCAATTTATATATTGGATGAAAAGAATATTCCGATTATGTCAGAGGAGCCAAATCCCCATTATTTAGAGGGAAAAAAGAGAGAGGTTGTCCAGACTATCTACGATATTATTCCTGGTGGACAGGCAATTCAATGTATTTCATTAGAAGCTGTAAATTTATCTTTACTACCTGTCTATTCCATAATGATTACTGTGCTGACAACGGGTATTGGACTATATTATTTTAAAAAGAAAGACTTAAATTAGGGAGAGAATCATGGAACTGGGGTTATGGGTATTAATAGGCATTATGGCTATCATTATCATTCTTTTGCTTTTAAAAATTTACTTTTTAAAAAGAACAGTAAAGGAAATTGAAATAGCCTTTACCGATAGACTCATAACCCATACAAATACATTAATCGATATTTCCAGCAGTGATAGACAAATGTGTCATTTAGTAAATGTTATGAATAGGCAGCTACGCAAGCTCCGTACAGAGCGTCAAAGGTTTCAGCAAGGGGACTTAGAGCTTAAAAATGCTGTTACAAATATTTCCCATGACTTGCGAACACCCCTTACTGCTATTTGGGGATATTTGGATTTATTGGAAGGGGAAGAAATGTCCAAGACAGTGAGCCGATATATCCAGGTAATTAAAGAGCGGACAGAAGGGCTGACTGTACTTACTGAGGAACTTTTCCAATATTCGGTTATTCTTTCGAAGAAAAAGAGTGATATTCGTGAACAGGTTATTATCAATCATGTATTAGAGGAAAGCATTGCTGCATTTTATACTATCTTGCAGGAGAGGAAAATTGTGCCTAAAATACAAATACCTGAAACAAAGGTTATACGAATGCTGGACCCTTTCACTTTATCCCGTGTGTTTTCTAATCTATTGAGTAATGCAATAAAATACAGCGATGGTGATTTAAAAATTACTTTGTCAGATACTGGAGAGATCCTGTTTTCCAATAGGGCTTCTGGATTGGATGAGATACAAGTAGGTAAGCTGTTTGACCGCTTTTATACAGTAGAAGCGGCCCGAAAGTCAACAGGATTAGGGTTATCAATTTCCAAAACATTGATTGAACAGATGAACGGAAGAATATCCGCTAAATATGAAAAAGACAGATTATGTATCTATATATTCTTTCCAGATATGGAAATATGAAAGAACAGTATATGATTTTTAACAAAGGGTTACAGAATATGCTGAATCAGTATATTACATTTTATTTGTGAGAAAGACGCTTGCTCCTATGCCGGCAGCAGTTGCCAATAAAGCTCCTGCTAGAGTGTAGCGGCTTTTTGTCACTTTAGCTGCTACGAAATAAACAGACATTGTATAAAAGCAAGATTCTGTACAGCTCACAATAATAGAGGCCATTGTGCCAATTTTAGAGTCTGGCCCAAATTCCTGAAAAATATCAAGAACGATTCCTGTAGCTGCGGAAGAAGAAAACATTCGAATGAGACTTAAAGGAACAAGTTCAGCGGGAAAGGAGATTTTATTTGTAAAAACTCCAATATATGTACTGATAAATTCCAGAAATCCAGAAGCTCTAAGTATTCCTACGGCGACCATGAGCCCTACGAGAGTGGGCATAATCTGAATCACAGTTTTAAACCCGTCAGCGGCGCCTTTGACAAAATCATCATAAATGTTTGCCTTTACAATAATCCCATAACCTACAATATAAAAAATAATAAGAGGAATCATCAATTCAGAAATATAATATAAAATTTGCATTATTTTTTCACCGCCATAATTTTAGCAAAAAGTATTCCTGCCAGAGTAGAGCAAATCGTTGCTAGAAGAGCTGGACCTACTATACCTACAGGATTTACGGAGCCATACTGGCTTCGATAAGCGATAACATTTACTGGAATAAGCTGAAGGGAGGAAATGTTTATAATTAAAAATGTACACATTTCCGTACTTGCTATATTCTTTCCTTTATTTAGTTCCTGTAAAGCTTCCATTGCCTTTAAACCTGCAGGAGTAGCTGCCCATCCAAGACCAAGGATATTAGCAATAATATTCGTTGAAATATGTTCTCTTGCTATATGGCCTTTTGGAATATTGGGAAACATAAAATCAATGAAAGGTTGTAATTTTCTTGTTAGGCTCCTTATGAGACCAGTATTTTTTGCAATTTCCATAAGTCCTACCCAAAGAGACATAACGCCAGTCATAGTGATACATAATGTTACAGCATCCTTTGCAGAGTTAAGGGCAGCGTCTGTAATATCTGGAATAGTCCCATTTAGCGCCCCAAAAAGAATTCCTACAATAATCATAAAGCCCCAAATGTAATTTAACATTCGATTCACCAATATATTTTTTTTCATTTTATGCTGTTTAGGGAAAAGTTATTCTTCTTATTCCAGATAGTAAGAGGAGCATCACTGGCAATAGGTTGAGAACCTATTCAAAAGAGATTAGTTATTTTTGAAATTTATTTCTGAATGTAAAAAATACAAAAAAGAAAGCGCCTAATCCCACAATCAGAAAGGCAATAGTTGAGTAGGTGTCCATGGCATCTAATACTTTTTCCCAGGAAGCCCCTGCAGCTGCTCCAGCGCCTACAAGAAGGGTATTCCAAACAGCGCTTCCAGCAATAGTAAGTGGTAAAAAGATACGAAATTTCATTTGGGACATACCAGCAGGAATGGAAATGAGACTTCGAATAATAGGAATGCATCTGCAGAAAAAAACAGTAGATTTGCCTTGACGCTCAAACCAGGTCATGGAGTTGTTTATATCGTCTTTGTTAAAATGCAGCGCTTTCCCTAATCGTCCTCCTAATAAGCTTCTCAGTTTTATTGGACTCATCAGACGGCCGGCTAGGTATAAAAGAATGGCGCCAATGGTAGAACCCACAGTAGAAGCGATAACGACTCCTGGCACATTCATAGAAGTATATGTAGTCATAAATCCGCCAAAGGTAAGAATAACCTCTGATGGAATGGGAGGAAAAAGATTTTCAATAGCAATGAGAAGGGCGATGCCCCAATAGCCATAGGAATCCATAATTTCCATAATCCAAGTATACATAAGCGCCTCGTTTTATTTTTATACAGTATATTATGCAAAATCTTTCTTTATTACTGTAAAAACAAGACAAACATAATTTTTTGAAAGATAAGAAAATATTGCCAGAAAGGAAGTTTTTCGATATAGTAAAGGAAAAGGAAAGGTTTGGTGTAAAATGAAAGCAGTCATTATAGAACCATTAGGGGTGGATGAGGAAATTGTTTTAAAAGAGGCAAGAAAGGCTTTAGGGGAAGAAGTGGAAATTGTATATTATGATACAAGGGTGACCGATACGAAAACGTTAGTTGAGAGAGGGAAGGATGCAGAAGTAATCATTGTCTCAAACCTTCCTATGAATAGGCAGGTAATTGAAGGATGCAAGAAATTAAAAATGCTTTCTGTCGCTTTTACTGGAATGGATCATATTGCAATGGATGCTTGCAGAGAAAGAAAGATTACAGTTTCCAATTGTTCTGGATACTCCAATTGTGCAGTGGCTGATCTTGTGTTTGGAATGATATTTGCCATTTATAGAAATTTGATTGAATGCAATAAGGTAGTGAGGGAAGAGGGAACAAAGGAAGGGTTGATTGGGTATGAGCTGGAGGGAAAAAAGTTTGGCGTAATAGGAACAGGGGCTATTGGGCAGAGAGTCATAAATATAGCAAAGGTGTTTGGATGCCAGGTATATACATATTCTAGAACTCCAAAACAAATACAGGGAGTAAAAAACGTTTCCAAGGAAGAGCTGTTAAAAACATGTGATATTATATCTTTGCATCTCCCTCTAAATGAGGAGACGAAAAATATGATTGGCCAAAAGGAACTTCAATTAATGAAAAAAGAAGCCATTCTCATAAATACAGCAAGGGGACCAATTGTAAATAGTAAAGACTTAGGAGATGCACTAAAAAGGGGGAAGATTGCAGGGGCAGGAGTAGATGTTTTTGAGATGGAGCCTCCCATACCCTCGGATCATCCACTCTTTGGAGCACCTAATCTTTTGGCCACTCCCCATGTAGCTTTTGCTACTAAGGAGGCTCTGGAAAAGAGAGCAGTTATTGTATTTGATAATGTAAAGCAATGGATGGAAGGAAATCCAGTAAATGTAGTGTAAATGCTGTCAACAATATAAATATAGTAAAAATGCTAAATTGTGCTGAAAATA
This sequence comes from uncultured bacterium, assembly GCA_947567075.1. Taxonomy (GTDB): domain Bacteria; phylum Bacillota; class Clostridia; order Lachnospirales; family Lachnospiraceae; genus MGBC165282. The sequence continues at coordinate 7,961 of CANOLZ010000061.1, read as the reverse complement.
TTGGAAAAACGGTACAAAATTTGTTAAAACAGTAAAAATATCACTTTAAACAAATCAAAAAGAGAGAAACCTCTTTTTGATTTGTTTTTGATACCTCCTATATTTTAAATCCATGAAGTTTGTATGTTTCATACAATGATACTTAGGGAACCTGTTCCATTGTAATATTCTCTCCAGCACTTATACTCACAACATCTCCTTCTTCTGTGAGATAGATCTCTATCCCCCTTTCATTCAAAAGAGCAATGGTTTCCTCATGAGGAGGATTTTTTTTAGAACATGTGATAACGGCATACTGGGGATTTACTTTTTCCAGTAAGTCTGGAAGGTTAGGGATAGACTTGCCATGATAAGGAAGTTTTAATACTTGGCATTGGGGAAGATCTAATGTAAGAAGTTCATCAATGCGTTCTTCATAAGAGTCTCCAGTGAAAAGGAAAGAAGTATTTTTATTGGATACAAGAACTACAAGAGAAGAGTTGTTGCTTTCTTTCTCTTTATAATTTGTTTTTTCTGGAGGAAAAATTTTATATTGGATAGAATTGAGAGTAAAGGAAAAAGGCTCCTCTAATGTAGTGGGGGAGATATCTTTTTTTGATAAGGCTTCTAAATATTTGTCATAGTAGGAACTGGATTTTTTTCCATAAGTTTGAATGACCTGCCCCACTTGAAATTGTTCCAATATAATAGGGGCACCCCCTACATGATCTTTGTCAAAATGGGTAATGATGAGATAGTCTAATCCACGAATATTATTTTCATGCAAATATTGTGCAATTTCTATTCCATCTTTTTCCTCACCAGTATCAATTAATACATTGCTGTTTTTTGTCTGAAGCAAAAAAGAATCAGCTTTTCCTATATCAAAAAAGGTAATTTGCACCATACTGTCTTCCAAAGAATTTGTATTGTGTGCACAGCTGATAATAAAAAGAAGAAACAAGAAAAGAATACCTGCCCTTTTTCTCATAATCTTCCTCCTTTCCGTAATATTGAAGATCTTATAGGCATGAGCTTACCATAGCAGGAAATAAAAAACAATAGACCATTGTTGAGTCTGATAGAAAAAACTGGCACAATGGTTTATAAAATGGTATAATATTAAGTAATTGCATAAGCGCATGAAAAGAGGTGGGATATGAAAACAGAGTTAAAGCTCCAGGGACAGCTAAAAAGATATGCCAGATGGCCGTTAGTTTTCATCGCTTTCTTATTGGCAATGAATGGAGCTGTTTATGTAGTAAATATAAAAGCTGGAATTTTATGCTCTGCATTTGCTTTTATTTATATAATATTTGCTTTTTTTATATTTTTCCAAAACAGGCCTGCCATTGTGACAGAGCTTGTAACCTTTGCAGCTCAGTATGGACAGATTCAAAGACAAATATTGCTGGACTTGGAAGTTCCATATGCTTTATTGGACGAGACAGGAAAAATAATATGGACAAACAATGCTTTTGATAACCTCCTTTCAGGCCAGAAGGGAAAGGGAAAGTCCATTGGCGCTCTTATTCCTGCTTTCCATCAAAATAAAATGCTAAAAGAAGAGGAATCTTTTTCATTTGATTTTTCTTTCCAAGAAAGAGATTATAAGGCGAAAATGAAGAAAATTTCTATGAAGGAAGCCATAGAGAATAATGCTATTATTCAAGGAGAGGAAGACGGGGGATATGTGACTGCCCTTTATTTATTTGATGAAACAGAGGAAAAAAAGCATATCCGAGAAAATGAGGAACAGCATATTGTTATTGGACTTATTTATATTGACAATTATGAGGAAGCAATGGAAAGCGTTGAGGAAGTACGCCGGTCTTTGCTTACAGCGCTGATTGATAGAAAAATTAACAAATATATTTCAGCTCATGATGGCATTGTTAAAAAAATGGAAAAAGATAAGTTTCTATTAATACTGGATAATAAATCTTTGAGAAAAATTGAAGAAAATAGAATAGAACTTCTGGAAGATGTAAAAACAGTTAACATTGGGAATGAAATGGCTGTAAGTTTAAGCATGGGAATTGGGGTAAACGCTCAGACAAAGATACAGGCATATGATTATGCAAGAACAGCAATTGATTTAGCCCTAGGCAGAGGGGGGGATCAGGCTGTAATAAAATCCCCGGGGGAGATACTTTATTATGGAGGAAAGGGAAAGCAGGTAGAGAAAAACACGAGGGTAAAATCCAGGGTAAAGGCCCATGCTCTTAGGGAGATTTTAGAGAATAAGGACCGAATTATGGTAATGGGCCATAAAATTGTAGATGTGGATTCTTTTGGAGCAGCTATTGGAATCATGATTATGGCCAGAAGTTTTCGCAAAAAGGTTCATATTGTCATCAATGATATTACTACTTCTGTGCGGCCCTTAATTGATGGATTTATAAATAGCAGTGAATATGATTCTGATCTTTTCATAAAAAATCATGAGGCTTTAGATCTTATGGATCAAACGACAGCCTTAATTATCGTAGATGTAAATAAGCCTAGTTATACAGAGTGTAAAGAATTGCTGACAAGGGCGAAATGTATTGTAGTATTAGATCATCATAGGCAGGGGGCTGAGGCCATTGAAAACGCCACCTTGTCTTACATTGAAACTTATGCTTCCAGTACTTGCGAGATGGTGGCAGAAATTTTGCAGTATATAAATGATAATGTAAAAATACGTCCGATGGAAGCAGATTGTATTTATTCGGGAATTATTATTGACACAAACAATTTTTTATCAAAGACAGGTGTACGAACATTTGAAGCAGCAGCTTTTTTACGGAGAAATGGAGCTGACGTTGTAAGAGTAAGGAAAATGTTCAGGGATGAGATGGTAGATTACAAGGCAAGGGCAGAAACAGTAAGACATGCAGAAGTTTATAAAGATGTTTTTGCTATATCCGTCTGTCCCAGTTCGGGAGTGGAAAGTCCTACAGTTGTAGGGGCCCAAGCTGCCAATGAACTTTTAAATATTAACGGCATGAAGGCCTCTTTCGTTATGACAAATTATCAAGGAAAGATTTTCATAAGTGCCCGATCCATTGATGAGATCAATGTACAGCTTATTATGGAAAAGCTGGGAGGGGGAGGACATATGAACATTGCAGGGGCCCAATTAGAAGATTGTACCATTAGCGAGGCAAAACAGCTTATTAAAAATACATTGGACAGTATGTTGAAAAAAGGAGAAATTTAAATGAAAGTAATATTGCTACAAGATGTAAAAAGTTTGGGAAAGGAGGGAGAAGTAGTAAATGTATCCGATGGATATGGAAGAAATTATATTATTCCCAAAAACTTAGGCTTGGAGGCTACAAGTAAAAACCTGAACGATCTCAAGCTGAGAAAGGAAAAGGAGAAAAAAATTGAGCAGGAAAAACTGGAAGCAGCAAAAGATTTTGCAAAGTCAATGGAAGGAAAGGAAGTTATCGTGAAAATGAAGGCAGGGGAGGGGGGAAAGACGTTTGGCTCTATTTCCACAAAAGAAATAGCAAGGGAAGCCATTGAACAGTTGGGAATGGAATTGGACAAGAAGAAAATTCATCTCCCAGAACCTATTAAAAGCTTTGGTGTTTTTAAAGTTTCTGTAAAACTCCATCCAAAAGTTGTAGGAGAGCTTTCTGTTCGAGTGGAGGAAGGCTAAGAGACTTATGGATGAGGCGCTAATTAAACGGATACTGCCCCATAGCTTGGAGGCGGAAGGTTCGGTCATTGGTTCCATGATAATGGACAAGGAAGCGATTGTGGCGGCATCCGAATTACTAAAAGAGGAAGATTTTTATAGTAAGCAATACGGAGCTTTATTTGACACTATGACAGATCTGTATAATGAGGGAAAACCTGTTGATCTCATTACCTTACAAGAAAAGTTAAAGGAAAAAAATCTTCCCCCAGAAGTATATAGTTTGGAATTTATTAGTGACTTAGTGACAGCAGTACCTACCTCGGCAAATGTAAAACACTATGCAGAAATTGTAAAAGAAAAGGCTATTTTGCGCAAACTAATTAAGATTAATGAGGAGATTGCAAATACTTGTTATTTAGGAAAAGAGAGCCTGGAAAAAATTCTCTTTGACACAGAGAAGAAGATTTTTGGCTTATTGCAAAACAGAGTTTCCGAAGACTTTGTTCCCATTAGCCAAATTGTAATGAATACTCTAGATAAAATATTAGCTGCATCAAGAACCCATGGAACAGTAACAGGAATTGCAACAGGGTTTACCGATCTGGATTACAAAATGGCTGGGCTTCAATCCTCGGATTTAATTTTAATAGCAGCCAGGCCCTCTATGGGAAAGACAGCGTTTGTATTGAATATTGCCCAGAATGTTGCCTTTAAACAAAATTTATGCACGATTATTTTCAGTCTAGAGATGTCAAAGGAACAGCTTGTAAACCGTCTCCTTTCTTTAGAGTCTAAAGTGAACTCCCAACTAATTCGAACAGGGAATATGCCAGATTCAGATTGGGACAAGCTAATAGAAGGGGCAGGAATTATTAGCGATTCTCCTTTAATTATTGATGACACACCTGGGATCAGCATTTCTGAACTTCGTTCAAAATGCCGTAAATATAAATTAGAGTATGACTTAAAACTCATTATAATTGATTATCTACAGCTTATGTCTGGAGGAGGGCGTTCTGAATCAAGACAGCAGGAGATTTCAGAAATTTCTAGATCTTTGAAAGCTTTAGCAAGGGAACTCAATGTGCCAGTCATCGCTTTATCCCAATTATCCAGGGCAGTGGAACAACGTCCAGAACACAGGCCTATGTTGTCTGATTTAAGAGAATCAGGAGCTATTGAACAGGATGCCGATGTAGTCATGTTTTTATATAGGGATGATTATTACAATAAAGATACGGAGAGGAAAAATATATCAGAAATAATTATTGCAAAACAGAGAAATGGACCTATTGGAACCGTGGAACTTGTATGGCTTCCAGACTATACAAAATTTGCCAATATGGAAAAATGAGTTTACAGCTTACAAAGGAGAAAGAACAGGAAAGTGTTCCCCTAGTAAGCTGTTTTTATATATGAAAAAACGAGTTCATAGCGCTGGATTGCTTTTATGAAGAATGGAGGAAGAGAAAAATGAACGAAATAAGGTATATGATTTCAGATGCAGCAAAAAAAGTAGATGTGGAGGCCCATGTATTACGGTATTGGGAGGAGGAGCTGGAGCTTCCTATTCAAAGAAATGAAATGGGGCATAGATACTATACAGAAGAAAATATTGAACGGCTAAAAAAAATAAAAGAGATGAAAGATAATGGATTTCAGCTTAAAGCAATTAAAATGGTTTTAAAAAATGGAGAGATGTCCATTGTATCGCCTATTGAGGCAGAAAAAGAGAAGGAGGAGGAAAGCATGGATAATGTAACAAAATTAACTTTTATGTTAAAAAAAATGCTTTTAGAAGTATTAGAGGAAAATAATGCATATTTGATACATAGTATGGAAGGGGAGCTAGGAGATAGGGTGATAAAAGAAATGAACTATTTATTTCGTGAACAGGAAGAAAAGGAAGAAGAGAGATTCAAAAAATTGGATGAGCTTATTCGGTATCACCAAAAGGAGGGAAAGGAGAAAAAAGAAAAAAAGGAGAAAAAAAGGCTATTTTCTTTTAAAAAAAGGGACAGCAGCATGAAGTAATAAAAAAGAAAAAGGCTGTACCTTGACGATGTTCAATCGTTAAGGTACAGCCTTAAATATTCATTATTCTTCGCTAATTGCTCCTGTTGGGCAAGCGCCAGCACAGCTACCACAACTAATGCAAGTATCTGCATTAATTTCATATTGAGTATCCCCTTGAGTAATACATCCTACAGGACATTGTGCCTCACAAGCTCCACAGCTTACACAAGCGTCAGAAATTACATATGCCATAATATTATCCTCCTTTATGTTATGTGAATTGAGTTTGATAATTTATTATCATGTTCCTTCTCTATTTTAATATAAATAGGAGGAATATACAAGTGAAAATTTTAAGAAGTTTCTATAAGTATTTGGGAAATATAGATAAAAGATGTATAATATAAAAAAAGAAAGGAAGGAATTGGATTTATGTTCAGGGAAATGAGAAGAAAAAAACAGGCGTTATCCACAGAGGAATGCATAGAAATATTGGAAGGGGGAACGTCTGGAGTTTTAGCAGTTGCAGGAGACAATGGCTATCCTTATGCAGTTCCCCTAAGTTATGCTTTTGACAGAAAAACTTCAAAGATATATTTTCATGGGGCAAAAAAGGGACATAAGTTGGATGCAATGAAAAGAGAGAGCAAAGCATCTTTTTGCGTTATTCATCAAGATAATGTAAAATCAGAAAAGTATACAACTTATTATAGAAGTGTTATTGTTTTTGGAAAAATGCACATTTTGGAAGAAGAGCCAGAAAAGTACTATGCTATTGATACATTGGGATTGAAATATGCCCCTTTTGACAGTGAGGAAAGAAGACGAGAGTTTATTCAAAAAGAATACCAGGCCTTATGTATGATGGAAATGGAAATAGAACATATGACAGGAAAAGAGGCAATAGAACTGGCTACAGATAAGAGATGATGTAATACAACTCCTATATTATGGTATAACAATCTGTTTTAGTATGCTATGCATTGATATGATTAGCATATAAATACATATGTCCAAAAGGCCCTGACAAAAATGACATGCAAATTCGGAAGAAAGAGACTAAGGGTTTGGATAGGAGGATTGTTATGAGAGGAGAGAAAAAAGAAATTAATATACGGATTGGAAAAAGACTAAAAGAGGCCAGGGAGATTAATGGATTTACACAAGAGAAATTAGCAGAAGTGTTAGACGTTGGAGTAGAGCACTATCGGAAACTAGAGAGTGGAATGTACGGATTGCAACTGGAAAAGATGCTTCTTTTATATGAAAAATATAAAATAGATCCTACATATTTGATTACTGGAAACAGAAAAAAATTTTTTGATTTAGAAGAGTATTTAGCAAACTGTAGCAGGGAAGAGCGGGACAAGTTTATTGAACGAATGCTGGACTATATGAAAAAGATACTCGTAGAGCCTCAATAAATGTAAAAAAGGAAGGATTATCTTATATAATACTTCCTTTTTCCTTACAAAATGACTTAGGTAATTAATTTACTTCTTCAGTAAAGCCTAGGTCAGCCAGCCATTCTTTTACTTGCTCTTGAGACTGTGCTGTACTGGAGCCTTTTACAGCCAGCTCCTTGGAAAGGACAGAATTTGGGCAAAGAGATGTAATATCCTTTATGCTATTTCCTACTCCACTACCTTCATGGGTACAAAGAGGAAGTACTGTCTTCCCAGAAAAATCGTATTCCTCCAAAAAGGTAAAGACAGCTTGGGGGAGAGTTCCCCACCAATTTGGATAAACGAGAATGACTATATCATAATTATCCATGTTGTCCAAATGGGAAGCAAGTTCTGGACGGCTTCCATTTTTTTGCTCTTCCCTAGCTTGATTGCTTGTTTCTTCATAGGAAACAGGATATTTTTCTACGGTTTTAATTGAGAATACTTGTCCTCCTGTCATTTCCTTTGCAGTTTGGACAAGTAATTGGACATTGCCATCCATAGGGTTGCCTCCAGTGGTAGCACTTGGGGATGTCAAGGCATCTATCCCTTCTTCTGAGCTGGAGTTTTCTGCTTTTGAAAAATAGGCAATGAGTATATTTTCCCCGTTTTCTAAAGAAGAGATTGCTTCCTTATTGATAATACTTGCCTCTTCTTTATTTCCTTTACACGAGGTCAGTAAAAGTATAATAATTAGGGAAAGTTGTATCATTTGTTTTTTGTTCATTTTGTCTTCGATTCCTTTCTTCTTATAAATATAAACATTTGTCTCTTGTTTTTCATTTACAATATTATTTTACACGATTAGAGGGAAAAAATCATTATAAATTGATACATAATTGAAACAAGGAAGAGTTCATAATAATATTAGAAAAAAATAAAAG
>CANOLZ010000060.1 GCA_947567075.1 uncultured bacterium | reverse complement strand
TATTTCAACAGCTTTATAATATTATAGATTCAATGGTAGTGGGTAACTATATAGGTGCAAACGCTCTTGGGGCAGTGGGAGCGTCCACTCCTATTGTCATGCTTTTTGTAGCAATGGCTACAGGAATGAGTATTGGATGTTCTGTATTGATTTCCCAGTTTTTAGGAGCAGACAAAAAAAAAGAGATGAAAACCGCTATTTATACTGCCTTAATTTCCATTACCGTTTTAGGGATTCTTTTCTTATTTTGTGGCCAGATTTTGACAAGCCCCCTTCTTTCCTTATTAAAAACGCCAGAAAATATTTTTAAAGATGCCAAGTCATATCTTTCCATTTATTTTTGGGGAATCGGGTTTTTATTTTGCTATAATGGATTGAATGCAGTGTTCAACGGTCTTGGTATGTCCTATATTTCTTTAATCTTTTTGATTTGTTCTTCTATTTTAAATGTGATTTTGGATTTACTCTTTGTCAAACAATTTTCCATGGGGATAGAGGGGGTGGCCTGGGCAACCTTTATTGCCCAGGGAATTTCTGCCTTGGTTTCTTTTTTATGGCTATTGCTCACCCTTAAAAAAATGGATAGAAAAGAAGAAAAGGCAGAGGAGGAGATGGGAAAAAGAACATATTTTGATAGGGAGATGTTAAAAGACATGTGCCGTATAGCCATCCCATCTAGCATTCAACAGTCTATTGTTTCCATTGGATTTTTGTTTGTTCAGGCATTGGTCAACAGTTATGGAACCGTGATTGTGGCAGGGTATACGGCAGCTACGAAAATTGACAGTATTGCCATTTTACCTATGGCTAATGTAGGAAATGCTGTATCTACTTTTACTGCGCAAAATATGGGAGCTAGAAAGCCAGAGAGAATTAGCAAAGGATATGGGGCAGCTATAGCCATGGTGGCATGTATTGGAATTGTCATTCTTTTACTTTTGTATCTTTGGGGAGATGTGTTTATTGGAGCTTTTGTAGATAGTGAGACACAAAAAAAAGTAATTGACGTAGGAGTGGATTATTTAAGGACGGTTTCCATATGGTACATGCTCATGGGATTTATGAATGTAACCAACGGAGTGCTGAGAGGTTCAGGGGATATCCGCCTTTTTATGGTAACAACTTTGGCAAATTTTTCTGTACGAGTGGTCATGGCCTATGTACTTACAACAACCCCTCTTAAGGCCAGAGGAATTTGGTGGTCCATTCCCATTGGATGGGGAGTAGGATTTATCATTGCAAGGATTCGATATAAGTCAGGGAAATGGAAGAAGATTACTTTGGTATAATGTTAAATATGCATTCTTCTTCGGACTGCCTCCCTAAGTCTGCTTCTGCGAATAATGGTAAATAAGCTGATGACAATGATGGAACAGCAGATGAAAACAATGGCTGACCAGGTCACATATATTTTTTCCTCGAAATATTGATGAATAAGCATTTCGATGCCAGTGCAAAGGAAACCTATTTCCATGAATAAGTAGATGGAAGTAGATAAAACCGATGTACGGAATGTAATAAGCAGGAATACAAAGATCAAAAAGAGTACTGTAATTAGGAGAATGATAGGAATAGCCAGCCCAACGAACCAGCCGTTGCCTGGATGGGAGAAGGAGATAATTCCACAGTAGAGGACAAGAGCCATCCCATCAAAAATAATGGATAAAAACCAGGGGAGTTTTGTATAAATAAGAAAAGGGATGCAAAATACCCATAATAAAATACAAGCGCCAATAATATAAAAGGACCAGAAACTGTCATGGAAAATAAAAAAATTCAGAATCCCGCAAGATAACCCAGTAGAGCCAAGAACAACAGATAATAGGATAGCCATATCGCTGTGGCGGACTCGGTCTACCTGTCCTTTTTTTGGGGCAAAGGGTTTTTTTTCGTCTGGAATAAGGGGACTTCTTGGGTTGACGACAGGTGTATTGCACAGGGGGCAGAATTTGGAAGTTTCATGTAGTTCTACCCCGCAATGGACACAATAAGACATAATTCATTCCTCCATTTTTTTAGCAGATAAGTTGTAAAAACTGTATCTTAATAAAAGATAGGTTCTATATAGATGGACATACATTTTGCTGGAATTAGACTCGATTGGATTCTATGCGGACATGGATGCCATCCTTTACTAGCTTTTTGAAAAAAAGCTGTTCTATGTCTGCTTCAATGATACTGCTTGCAAAATTAATAGTCAGTACATCCTCAAAACTTCCAATAGCACAATTTGTTCTAGCGGAAAAAGGCTGCCCCATATAAATGTCAAAGCGTTCTATAAAAGGGGCCATTTCTTTTGGAACAGGCAAAGCCCCCATATTCGTCAAGCCAGCAGAGGACTGTTTGTCTTGTATTCTTGTATAAAACTGTTTTACAATCATATCCTTAATAAATAATGGAACGATGCGAATAAGGGGATGCTGCTGGGTTTTCACATTGGTTGTTATATCACCATTTAAAAATTTATCTGTAATATAATATCTCATGTAGTAATGTACCTGGGAAAGTATCTCTTCAAAACTATATTGTCCAAGCCTAGGATCGATCGTAGGATATACCATGGAAATAAAGTTTCTTAATGTCTTTGATGGAAAAAATCTCCGCAAATTAACAGGAAGGGCCAGCTTGACAGGCCGAAGCTTGTAGGGATGTTCCCGTTTTTGTTTTTCCAAAAGAGCATAGAGGAGGACAGCATTTAAGTATTCTGTAATGGAGGCGCCGTAAGATTTGGAAACCTGTGTGATTTCTTTTACAGAAAGAACGCCGCATATAATGTTTAACGTATAAAAAGGTTCACTTGTTCCCCGAACCCGGTATGCCCTCTCCTGAGTTCTCTTTGGACAAACTTTTGAACTAGCATAGCGCACATAGGCATCTTCCAGCTCCTCGTTATTGGGAGCTTGATGGATATCCAGCACATAGGCAGTATTGGAAATAGAATGTCCTTGAAGTCTTAAATACACTGCTGTAATTGTCTGGAGAAGAAACATACCTCCGCTGCCATCTGCCAGGGAGTGATGGGCCTCTAAAGAAATTCTTCGATCATAATAATAGATACGGATTAAATATCGATTGTTTGCCCGAAAAGGCATGGGCATACAAGGATTGCTAATATCTGGCTGTACATAAGGGCCAGGCCTTGTATTTTTTTCTAAATAACGCCAAAAGAGCCCCTTTCGAATGGCTACCTGAAAAGTAGGAAAGCGGGGAAGAGTTTCATCCACAGCCTGCTGCAATAATACAGGATCAATTTCAGACTTAAGGAGGACAGAAAGGCGGAACACGGAGGAGAAATTTTTCCTCTGTAAGGTAGGGTATACATTGGCAGATAAATCCAACTTAAACCACAGTTTTTTTTCCTGTTTTATTGTTGCTTTTTTCTCCATAAAAACTCCTCATATAAAAAGATATTTCTTATTATAGTACGATTTTATCGTTTACGCAATGTAGGAAATATGCTAAAATCACTAAGAGTGTTACAAGTAAGTGGTTTGGTCAATAGAAGAAAATGAGAATAGAAGTTATATGTATGATAAATAAAATATATAGAAAGGCGTGATAGATAAATTGACAGCAACAGAGAAGAGAAATCAAAATAGGATGAATTTCATTAAGAAGATGCATAGTATTGTGGAACACCCAGATTTAGAGCGCCAGCGCCAGTCTCAGGACAGCATTGGCGCCTTATTTGGAGGAAGCAAAGAAGTGGAATATAAAGATCAAAGTATTGGTTCCATGGAAGGAGAATGGGTTAGTGTAAATCGGGTGCATATGAAAAAATATGTAATATTGTACTGCCATGGTGGGGGATACATGACAGGAAGCTATAAATATGGCAGAACAGTGACCACAAAGTTAGCTACATCTACCTTTATGGATGTTTTTAGTTTTGATTACAGGCTGGCTCCAGAGCACCCTTTTCCAGGAGCTTTGGAAGATGCAGTGAAAGCCTGGGATTATTTAATGCTTCTTGGTTACGGGGCGAGGGACGTTATTGTAGCAGGAGACTCGGCAGGAGGAAATTTAGCCCTGGCCCTTGTAATGAAATTAAGGGAGGAGGGAAGAATTTTGCCAAGAGGTCTTTTACTAATGTCTCCTTGGACAGATATGACCTTATCTGGGGATTCTTATGAGAGCAGGGCAGAGGTAGATCCCATTTTAGACAGGGCCTATATAGAGAAAGCTGTTTTGTCTTATGTAAAAAATCAGGAGACAAAAAATCCCCTTGTCTCTCCTCTTTTTGGAGATTTTTGCGGATTTCCTCCTACGTATATTCAAGTAGGAGATAACGAAATTTTATTAAGTGATTCCACAAATCTCCATAAAAGGATGGTGAGTGCCAATGTACCTGTAAAATTAGATATTTATAAAGGTATGTGGCATGTGTTTCAGATGACTCCTTTTAAAGCAGCCTATGATGCTATGGATAAAAGTGCGGAATTTATTTTTGACATTTGCCGGTAATTTTTCTATCGTTATTTTCCATGTTTTGAAAGGAATTTCTATTCTCATGCAGAATATATAATAAGGAGGAAAGAAAAGAGAGGAAAAGGAAGTCATGCTTTGCAAAGGAGAAGAATAGGGAAATCATGATACGGGAAATGATAGAAGAATGGGAGGAAGAATACTTAAGCCCTTATGCATCCTTAAGTAAACATTCCAAAGGCAGAGATAGGGCAGAAGAACAATGTGATATTCGTCCAGTATATCAAAGGGATAGAGACCGGATTTTACACAGTAAAGCTTTTCGAAGGCTAAAGGATAAGACTCAAGTATTCCTTACCCCAGAGGGAGCCCATTATCGCACAAGATTGACCCATACGTTGGAAGTGTCCCAAAATGCCAGAACGATTGCAAAGGCTTTGCGTCTCAATGAAGATTTGGTGGAGGCTATTGCTCTAGGCCATGATCTAGGCCATACCCCATTTGGACATGCAGGGGAGAGAGCTTTAAACAGAGTATGTCCTTTAGGTTTTTCCCATCATGTGCAAAGTGTACGTATTGTAGAACTTTTGGAAAAAGGGGGAACAGGGCTGAATCTTACATGGGAAGTGCGGGATGGAATATTAAACCATAAAACAAGTACTATCCCTAGCACTCTGGAAGGAAAGATTGTAAGATTGTCTGATAAAATTGCCTACATATATCATGACATGGATGATGCCATAAGGGGCAAGATTTTAACAGAAAAGGATGTGCCAAAAAGAATTGGTAAGCTTCTTGGAATGACGGCTAGACTACGTCTAGATTCTTTTATTCATGATATTGTCAGCGCAAGCTCTGGCAAGAAGGATATTTGTATGTCCCCACAAGTGGAAGAAGCTATGAGAGAGCTGAGAAAATTTATGTTTGTTTCTGTTTATCAGAACAATGAGGTAAAGAAGGAAGAGGCAAAGGCAGAGAGGCTGGTAGAGACTCTGTATCAATATTTTATGACCTATCCTATGAGAATGTCCCAAGAATTTATTCGCCTCATAGAAGAAAAAGAGGAGCCTACAGAGAGGGTAGTTTGTGATTATATTGCATCGATGACGGATACCTTTGCCATTGCGAAGTACAATGAACTATTTATACCAGACTCCTGGCATAGATAGTACTATATAGATAGGAGCCAGTATGTATTATTCGGATGAGATCATTGAGGAAGTAATAGGAAGAAATGATATTGTGGATATTATCTCTGGGTATGTGCATCTGAAAAAAAAGGGGAGCAATTATTTTGGATTATGTCCCTTTCACAATGAGAAATCTCCTTCTTTTTCTGTTTCCCAGCCAAAACAAATGTATTATTGCTTTGGCTGTGGAGCAGGGGGGAGTGTGTTGACTTTTCTTATGGAATATGAAAATTATTCTTTTAAGGAGGCATTGGAAACACTGGCAGATAGGGCTGGCGTAAAACTCCCAGAAGAAGGACGTACAGTAAGAGAGAAAAAACAAGAATTATTAAAAAGGAAAATTTTAGAAATCAATAAATGGACAGCTAATTATTTCTATTATCAGCTTCGCAGGGAACAAGGAAAAGGGGCATATCATTATTTGTGTAACCGAGGTTTGAAGGAGGAAACGATAAAAGGCTTTGGACTTGGATATGCAAATAAATACAGTGATGACTTATACCGGTATTTAAAACAAAAAGGATATGACGACGAGACTATTCGAGAATCGGGACTTATGAATGTGGATGAAAAGCATGGAATGTACGATAAGTTCTGGAATCGTGTTATATTTCCTATCATGGATGTCAATAATAAAGTCATTGGGTTTGGGGGGAGAGTTATGGGGGAGGGGAGTCCCAAATACTTAAACTCTCCAGAAACAAAAGTATTTGACAAGGGAAGAAACTTATATGGTTTAAACAGAGCAAGACGCTCCAAGAGAAATCATCAGATATTATGTGAAGGATATATGGATGTCATTGCCCTCCATCAGGCAGGATTTGATCAGGCAGTAGCCTCCCTTGGAACAGCTCTCACCCATGGACAGGCCAGTTTAATGAAGAGGTATACAGAGGAAGTGCTTCTAACCTATGACAGTGATGAGGCAGGTACAAAGGCTGCCTTAAGGGCAATTCCTATTTTGAGGGATGGAGGAATCATGACAAAAGTGATTCATATGGAGCCTTACAAAGATCCAGATGAATTTATAAAACATTTAGGGCCAGAGGAATTTGAAAAAAGAGTTGCGAACGCTGAGAACAGCTTTTTCTTTGAGCTGCGCATACTAGAGCAGGGATTCCAGTTAAAAGATCCCCAGGAAAAGACAAAGTTTCATACCCAGGTGGCAAAAAAACTTGCCCAATTTGAAGAGGAAATTGAGAGGGAGAATTATTTGCAGGCAGCAGCAGAAAAATATCATATTGGATTTGAACAGCTAAGGCGTCTTGTCAATGCATATGTGGCAAAAGAACAATGGATCAAAGTAGGGCCAAAGCCAAAGTCTGGCATAAACAAGAAGAAAGACAAGCCAAAGGGAAGCAGCCAGTCTCAAAAACTTTTGCTCACATGGATGATGGAAGAACCAAATATTTATCCTGTTATGAAAGGTTATATAGGACCAGAGGATTTTACAGAGAATCTATATAAAAAAGTGGCAAAACAGTTATTTGATCAGCTTGAACAAGGAGAGATAAATCCTGGGGCTATTTTGAGCCATTTTGAGGGGGAAGAGGAGCAAAGAGAGGTAGCTTCCATGTTCCATACCCACTTGGAAAAAATAAACTCTAAGACAGAACGGGAAAAGGCATTGAAAGATTTACTAATCAAAGTGAAGAAATATAGTTTGGAGCAAAAAACGAAAGATGCATCAGAGGGACTAAAAGGAATAGAAAAAATAGTGGAAGGGAAGAAGGCTCTTGAGGCGCTGCAAAATACGCATATTTCTTTTGATTAAGGACAAAATATGAACAGGATATGGAAGGATGGAATGTTACTATGGATGAAAACACACAAGAAAAGTTTGTTGAGAAGTTAAAAGAACTTCTGGCCATGGCGAAAAAAAAGAAAAATGTAATTGAATATCATGAAATTGGTGATTTTTTTCAAGATTTAGAACTGGGAGAGGAACAGTTTGACAAAATTTTGGAGACCTTGGAACAAAACAGTGTTGATGTCCTTCGAATAACAGAAGAGGATGAGCCAGATGAAGCCATTCTCCTTAGTGATGAAGAGGAAGTGGATGTTGAAAACATTGACCTATCTGTTCCAGACGGCATTAGCATTGAGGATCCTGTAAGAATGTACTTAAAGGAAATTGGAAAGGTACCTTTGCTGAATGCCGATGAGGAGATAGCCCTGGCCAGAAGACTGGAAGTGGGAGATGAGGATGCAAAAAAGCGTTTGGCTGAGGCAAACTTAAGACTTGTTGTGAGCATTGCCAAAAGGTATGTAGGAAGAGGAATGTTGTTTTTGGACTTAATCCAGGAAGGAAACCTAGGATTAATTAAAGCAGTAGAAAAGTTTGATTACCGAAAGGGTTTTAAGTTTAGCACCTATGCCACCTGGTGGATACGCCAGGCTATTACAAGAGCTATTGCGGATCAGGCTAGAACGATTCGGATTCCTGTTCATATGGTAGAAACAATTAATAAATTAATTCGAGTGAGCAGGCAGCTCCTTCAGGAGCTGGGAAGGGAACCTACCCCAGAGGAAGTGGCCAAAGAAATGAATATGCCTGTAGACAGGGTGAGAGAAATTTTAAAAATATCTCAGGAACCAGTATCTCTAGAAACTCCCATTGGAGAAGAAGAGGACAGCCATTTGGGGGATTTTATACAAGATGATAATGTACCAGTTCCAGCAGATGCAGCGGCCTTTACATTACTGAAGGAACAACTGGTAGAAGTGCTTGGAACATTGACGGAGAGGGAACAGAAAGTACTCCGCCTACGCTTTGGCTTAGATGATGGACGAGCCAGAACTTTAGAAGAGGTGGGAAAAGTATTTAATGTGACAAGGGAGAGAATAAGACAGATCGAGGCAAAGGCGTTAAGGAAGCTTCGTCATCCAAGCAGAAGCAGAAAATTGAAAGATTATTTGGACTAGGCGTATGAGGGAGTTGTCAAAAAGACTTTATGCTATAGCCAGTCTTATAGATAGAGGTGCTATTGTGGCAGATATAGGCACGGATCACGGTTATCTTCCTATCTATCTACTGGAACAGGGAATTTGCCAAAAGGCGATTGCTATGGATGTCCGTTTAGGTCCTTTGGAAAGGGCAAGAACTCATATAAAAGAGCATAATCTTTCAGAGTACATAGAAACTAGGCTGTCCAATGGAATGAAAGAGTTAAACCAAGGAGAGGCAGACACAGTCATTTTAGCTGGAATGGGAGGACGTCTCATCTTAGATATTTTAGAGGCAAAGAAAGAGGAACCCCTTCTTTTTCACGCTTATATTATACAGCCTCAATCAGAGGTTCCTTTTGTGCGCAAATGTTTACAGGAAAGGGGCTATGAGATAAGAGCAGAAAAGATGGTGGAAGAAGGAGGAAAATATTATCCTATTATAAAGGCAAGGAAGGGACAGATGGATTGGGAGAGAGAGATTGATTTTCGGTATGGAAAGTTTTTACTGGAGAGAAAAGATCCTGTTCTTTATATGTATTTACAAAAACAAAGGGGAAAAGTTAGGGAGATTGAAAGAAAGATAAAAAAAGGAGCGCAGGAAAATAAAAAGATTAAGAGGCGGTTAGCCGAACTTTTGGAAGAAAAGAAGACAATAAAAGAAGCGCTAAAGTGTTATGAATGGGAGGTGTGGGATGCTTAGTAAGGAAGTAATCGATAAGTTAGAAGGAGCTTTCCCTCTTGATTATGGAGAGAGCTGGGACAACATTGGATTGCTTGTAGGAAGAATGGATAAGGAGATAAAAAAAGTCTATGTGGCCTTGGACGCCACAGACCAGACGATTCAAAGGGCAGTGGAGGGAAAGGCAGATTTCATGTTGACCCATCACCCATTCATTTTTGCTCCCCTAAAAAAAGTACAAGCCCATGACTTTATTGGAAGAAGGCTCATTCGCCTTATACAAAAGGATATATGTTATTATGCCATGCACACAAACTTTGATGTTTTAGTTATGGCAGAGCTGGCAGGGGATGCTTTGCATTTACAAAATAGAAATGTTTTGGGAGCTATGTATGAAGAGGAAGATAGTCCAAAGGGAATAGGCTGTTATGGAAATTTGCCACAGGCAATGACTTTAGAAGAATGTTGTCATATTGTTAAAAAGGCTTTTGCATTAGATTGGGTGAAAGTATTTGGGTCAGGGGAAAAAATGGTGAAAACAGCGGCGGTTGTGCCAGGAAGCGGCAAATCGTTCATCAAAAAGGCATTGGAAGCAAAGGCAGACGTATTGATTACTGGAGATATTGACCATCATGATGGGATAGATGCCCTTGCAAAAGGTTTATGCATCATAGATGGAGGCCATTATGGGTTGGAATATTTTTTTGTCCCTTATATGAAACAGTTTTTTAAAAAAGAAATGAAAGGACTGGAAATAGAAATGGAACAAAGGACCAGCCCTTTTCGTATTTTATAGAAAAAGAAAGAGGTTTGCCAATGAAAGACCAAAGATACCAAGTAATCGTGGGAGATCAGGTGAAGGAATATGAGAAAGGAACGACATTTTTGTCAATTGCAAAGGATTTTAAGGAGCAATATGATTGTGCTATTGTTTTAGTTATTGTGGATCAAAAGCTTCAGGAGCTTCATAAAAGACTAACCAATCCTTGTACATTAAAATTTCTTACATTAAAAGATAATATTGGACATAAGGCTTATAGAAGAAGTGCTTGTTTTCTTCTCATTAAAGCATTTTATGACATTTTAGGACATGATGAAAGGAAAAAAATCAAAGTAGAGTTTTCCTTAGGAAGTGGGTATTATTGCTCCGTAAGGGGAGAAATCTGTTTAAATGAAAAAATATTGGGAAAAATAAAAAAAAGAATGCTGGAATTAGTGGAAATGGATATTCCCATTTTAAAAAAATCTTGTCAAAAGGATGAAGCAATAAAAAAATTCCACCAATATGGTATGTCAGACAAGGAGAGGCTGTTTCAATATCGGAGAGGATCCGAAGTGAATTTATATAGTATTAATAACTTTGAAGATTATTTTTATGGCTTTATGGTGCCTAGCACAGGCTATCTACAATATTTTGAGCTGTATTTGTATGATACAGGACTTATTTTGCAGCTTCCCTCTAGGCAAGAACCAAATATAATTCCTCCCTTTCGTCCATCGGCTCAACTATTTGCAACTATGAAAGAATCAGGACAGTGGGGAGAATCTCTTGGAATAGATACGGTAGGGGCTTTAAACGATGCGATTTGCAAAGGAGAGATCAAGGATATGATACTTGTCCAGGAGGCTTTGCAAGAAAGTAAAATTGCTTCCATTGCAGCAGATATTATCCGTCAAGGAAATAAGAAGTTTGTTATGGTGGCAGGGCCTTCTTCCTCAGGAAAAACAACCTTTTCCCATAGATTATCCATTCAGCTGCGGGCTCAAGGAATGCATCCCCACCCTATTGCAGTGGACGATTATTTTGTAGATAGGGAACAGACACCAAAAGATGAGTATGGAAATTATAATTTTGAGTGCTTAGAAGCAATTGATCGAGTAAAATTTAATGAGGATATGACGGCCCTTCTTAAGGGAGAAGAAGTGGAGCTTCCTTTTTTTAATTTTAAAACAGGGAAAAGAGAGTACAATGGAAAGGTAAAAACCTTAGGGAAAGAGGATATATTAATTATCGAAGGAATCCATGGACTAAATGACGCTTTGTCTTATTCTCTTCCAAGAGAGAGCAAATATAAAATATATATTAGCGCACTGACCCAGCTCAACGTAGATGAGCATAACCGGATTCCTACAACGGATGGAAGGCTCATAAGAAGGATGGTAAGAGATTACAGGACAAGAGGTTCTTCGGCTAAGAGGACCCTTTCTATGTGGGAATCTGTAAGAAGAGGAGAGGAAGAAAATATTTTTCCCTTTCAGGAAGAGGCGGACGCTATGTTTAATTCTGCTCTTGTATATGAATTAGCCGTATTAAAACAATTTATAGAGCCATTGCTTTTTGGAATCCCTAAAGGGGATCCAGAATTTTTAGAGGCTAAGCGACTATTAAAATTCATGGAATATTTTCTTGGAATTAGCAGTGAGGATGTGCCTCATAATTCTATACTAAGGGAATTTGTAGGAGGAAGCTGCTTTCAGGTATAGGCTGTTTACTAGATCAGTTAAGAGAAAGGCATGGTAAAGCAAAATGGATATTTTTGGAATTCTTTCAATGCTGGGAGGCTTGGCTTTATTTTTATATGGAATGCTCCTTTTAAGTCAAGGGTTGGAAAAGCTGTCAGGGGGACGATTAGAACAAATTTTAGAGAAGCTAACCTCAAATCCTATAAAGGCCGTTTTTCTAGGGGGATGTGTCACAGCCTTGATTCAAAGCTCTTCGGCTACTACTGTGATGGTCGTTGGCTTTGTAAACTCAGGCATTATGAAGTTATCCCAGGCAGTGGGCATTATTATGGGAGCCAACATTGGGACAACCGTTACAGCATGGATTTTAAGTCTGGCAGGTATTGAGGGAGATCAGTTTTTTGTTCAACTTTTAAAACCATCCACTTTTTCCCCTGTTTTAGCAATGGTAGGCATTGTTTGTATTATGATGAGCAAAAGGGAAAAGCAAAAGGATATAGGGACGATTTTGCTTGGATTTGCTATTTTAATGTATGGAATGGATTCCATGAGCAGTGCTGTAAAACCTTTGGCTCATGTTCCTGAATTTACTAATTTGCTTTTGATCTTTCAAAATCCAGTAATGGGAATTGTAGCTGGTGCTATATTAACGGCAATTATTCAAAGCTCATCAGCGTCTGTAGGAATTCTTCAGGCTCTTGCCTCCACAGGTTCCATTCGTTATACTATGGCAATTCCTATTATTATGGGGCAAAATATAGGTACGTGTATTACTGCCATTATATCTAGTATTGGAGCCAGTAAAAATGCTAGGAGAACAGCCCTTATCCATCTATACTTTAATGTCATTGGAACAATGGTTTTTATGATAATCTTTTATTTTTCCAATAGAATGTTCCATTTTTCCTTTGTAGAGGATATCGTTACGCCTTCAGGAATTGCCGTAGTTCATAGTATTTTTAATATTACAGCCACGATCCTCCTTTTACCCTTTGCAAAAGGATTGGAAAAGCTGGCTTATATGACAATCAAAGATACGAGGGAGGCACAAAAAGAAACAAGGGCCAGAGAGTTTGATAAAGTAAAATTATTAGATGAGCGGTTTCTTACTACGCCAGGCTTTGCTGTGGCAAAATGCATTGAGATGACTAGGAACATGGCTTTCCTTGCCAGTCAAAACGTAGGAGACGCCATAGAACTTAGGAAAAATTATTCAAAGGAAATAGAAGAAAGAGTAATCCAGTCAGAAGAAGAGGCAGACCGCTATGAAGATGCCTTAGGAAGTTATTTGATGAAGCTTAATGGAAGAGATTTATCAGGAAGAGACAGCCAGATTGTGACCATGCTTCTCCACTGTATTGGAGACTTTGAGAGAATATCGGATCATGCCTTAAATATTATGAAGGCAGCAAAGGAATTAAATGAAAAATCAGTAGAATTTTCGAGTATAGCTACAGAAGAAATTACAGTTATGGAAACTGCTGTAAGAGAAATATTAACCCTTGCCATTGAGGCATTTTGCCAGGAAAACATAAAGATGGCAGAGTCTGTAGAGCCTTTGGAAGAAGTGATTGATAGTTTAAAAGCCGAGTTGAAAAAACGTCATGTGAAAAGGCTAAGAGAGGGAAAATGTACTGTTGAATTAGGTTTTGTATGGACAGATTTTATTCATAATTATGAGAGAATTGCTGATCATTGCTCTAATATTGCCGTATGTATGATTGAATTAAAAGATAATAGTTTTGATACACATGAATATTTAAATGAATTAAGGAGGACAGGAAACAGAGGATTTATTGATAAAGTGCAGATGTATCAGAGCAAATATGCTCTTCCTTAAAAGAAAACAGTGAATAAGTAGAATAAATGATCGCAGCTGCAAAGGAAACAATGCAGGTGAGGAAAGTCCGGGCTTCATAGGGCAGAATGCCGGATAACGTCCGGTGG
>CANOLZ010000059.1 GCA_947567075.1 uncultured bacterium | reverse complement strand
GGTGTTTAGCCAATGATTGTTGGCAAAACTGTCTGTAAACATAGATTTCATAAGGGAAGGATCCAAAATATCAAAATCTTTGGCGTAAACAAGATATGTGTAAGCTTCGTCATAGGTAATTCCTGTATAGGCCGCTCTGACAACGGTTATAAGAAAAACACATAGAGCAATAAAACAACCGATATAAAAAAGAAGTGAAGAATTATAAGAAAGAAATTTCTTTTTTGTCATAAGACCTCCCAAAAAACAAAGGTGGCAATGTGCCATAAGATAATAAGTTCCATATATGAAAATTATTTTAAAACAACCTATGGATAAAATCAATCTATAGTTTTGATAGAAAGAATTTTATTTTTCACTTATTATCTAGACCTTTCCTTCTTTCATCCACAGGAAAATTCCTATGGATGAAAAAAAGGAAGGGAGAAAACCTTTTTAAAAGAGATCAATGTCAAATACTTCGTCATAATCGTCAAATAAATCGTCAAAGTCCATATGATGCCCAAAAATAGAAGTAAAAAGCATAATCCGAATGCAAAAGAAGAAAATAAAAATACCAACAGCAACGGCGCCACAACATAAACCAGTAGAGACCATTGGAGAGGGAGCCCCATGGAACTTCTTTTTGTAGACAATGCTAAAGGATAAGGCAAGAATTCCAAGTATAAAGGAAATGGCTGGGTTTAAAGGTATAGATACAACAGCAAGAATTCCGCATATCATGGAAGCCATGACAAAATATTTCATTTCTTTTTCCATAAAAATTTTCCTTTCTCTGTGTTTCTAGTAGTAAACATCTCATTTTCTATTTCTGTAACTTATCATAAGGGCTAAATATGAAAATAACATTAAATGAAGAAAAAAAGGATATTTATCTTCTATAAACGAAAAAAAAATACTTTAGAACGTTAATAAGGAAAGAAATTGAAATGTATTGTTAAATATGCTAAAATGTACTAACTATGGTAATCATACGGAAAGGCATAGGTAGTATATATGAGAGCATTTTTAATACTGGAAGATGGAACAGTATTTGAAGGAATCAGTATTGGAGCCCAAAAAGAAGCAATAAGTGAAATTGTTTTTAATACATCCATGGCAGGATATGTGGAAGTTTTAACAGATCCATCTTATGCGGGACAATCGGTTTGCATGACCTATCCTCTTATAGGAAATTATGGAATATGCAACCAGGATATGGAAAGCAAAAAACCATGGGTAAAAGGTTTGATAGTGCGAGAGCTAAGCAGAAAGCCAAGTAATTTTCGATGTGACAGGACAATACAGGAGTTTCTATTAGAATATGACATTCCAGGTATTGCTTCCATTGACACAAGGGCGCTTACAAAGATTCTCAGAAAAAAAGGCACAATGAATGGAATGATTACATGTGATGAGAATTTCAACATCCATGAAATTCTTCCTAAATTGAAACAATATGAAATGGGAAATGTAGTGGAGGAGGTAAGCTGCAAAGAAGATTATGAAATCATTGGGGCAAAGATGTTTGAGGAAGAGGAGAAGAACTTAAAAACAGGTTTGGGAAGAGAAAAAAAACAGAGTCCTCCTGTCCTTATGAAAGAAGGAAAGGGCGTGGGAAAAAGGGTAGCTCTCCTAGATTTAGGAGCCAAAGAGAACATTATTCTTTCTTTAGCAAAGAGGGGTTGTTTTATTACTGTTTATCCTGCATGGACCAAGGCAGAGGAAATTTTAAGAAAAAGACCAGATGGTATTATGTTGTCCAATGGCCCTGGAGATCCAAAGTCTTGCATTTCCATCATAAAGGAAATTAAAAAACTTTATGATTCAGACATTCCTGTTTTTGCCATCTGTCTTGGTCATCAGCTTATGAATCTGGCGACAGGGGGAGACACCTATAAGATGAAATATGGACACAGGGGAGGAAATCATCCAGTGAAAGATTTAAAAACAGGAAGAGTATATATTTCCTCTCAAAATCATGGCTATGTAGTTGATATGGATAAGCTGGATAAGAACGTTGCAGAGCCAGCTTTCATAAATGTAAACGATGGAACAAACGAGGGACTGCGCTATATAGGAAAACCAGTTTTTACTGTTCAGTTTCATCCAGAAGCATGCCCTGGACCTTGGGATTCAGGAGTTTTATTTGACTATTTTATAGAAATGATGGAGGAAGCAAGACATGCCTAAAAACCCAAATATAAAAAAAGTATTAGTCATTGGTTCAGGTCCGATTGTCATTGGGCAGGCGGCAGAATTTGATTATGCAGGAACTCAGGCATGTCGTTCTTTGAAAGAAGAAGGAATAGAAGTTGTTCTTGTAAACTCCAATCCTGCGACGATTATGACAGATAAGGAAATTGCAGACTCTGTCTATATAGAGCCTTTAACAAGAAAAGTACTGGAATTATTAATTAAAAAGGAGAGGCCAGACAGCATCCTTCCTACTTTAGGAGGGCAGGCAGCTTTAAATTTGGCTATGGAGCTTGAGGAATCTGGATTTTTAAAAAGTCAGGGAGTCCATTTAATTGGGACGACTAGCCAGACTATTAAAAAGGCGGAGGACAGGCTGGAATTTAAAAAAACAATGGAAAAGATAGGAGAGCCTTGTGCCCCTTCCCTTGTGGTGGAAACAATAGAAGATGGAATAGACTTTTCCAATAAAATTGGTTTTCCAGTTGTCCTTCGTCCTGCTTATACATTAGGGGGAAGCGGAGGAGGCATTGCTTTTAACCAATATGAATTGGAAGAAATACTGGCAAACGGATTAAGACTTTCCAGAGTGGGACAGGTCCTTGTGGAAAAGAGTATTGCAGGGTGGAAGGAAATTGAGTATGAGGTTATGCGGGACTCTTTAGGAAATTGTATTACAGTATGTAATATGGAAAATATCGATCCAGTAGGGGTTCATACAGGAGATAGCATTGTCGTTGCCCCTTCCCAGACATTAGGGGATAAAGAATACCAAATGCTAAGGAGCGCCTCTATCAATATTATTAATGAGCTAAAGATTACAGGGGGCTGTAATGTTCAGTTTGCCCTCCATCCCAATAGCTTTGAATATTGTGTCATTGAGGTGAATCCAAGAGTCAGCCGTTCATCGGCCCTGGCCTCTAAGGCGACAGGATATCCAATAGCAAAGGTAGCTGCAAAAATAGCTCTAGGATATAGATTAGACGAGATAAAAAATGCAATTACAGGAAAAACCTATGCCAGCTTTGAGCCAGCTTTGGATTATTGTGTTGTCAAATTGCCAAGACTTCCCTTTGATAAATTTATTACAGCAAAAAGAACATTAACTACACAGATGAAGGCTACAGGAGAGGTCATGAGCATCTGTACAAACTTTGAAGGAGCTTTAATGAAAGCCCTCCGTTCCTTGGAGCAGCATACAGATTCCCTTTTAAGTTATGGGTTTTCCCATTTGGAAGAAAGAGAATTGCTGGAACGGTTAAAAAAGGTGGATGATCAAAGAATTTTTGTCATAGCAGAAGCTTTAAGAAAAGGAATGAACCCTCATACTATATACAAGGAAACACAAATTGACCCTTGGTTTATTGATAAATTAGCCATTTTAGTGGAAATGGAAGAGAGGTTGAAAGAAAAACCTCTTACCATAGAGAAATTGAAAGAAGCAAAAAGGTTGGAGTTTCCAGACAGGGTTATTTCTAAGATTTCCCATGTTTCTGAAAAAAGGATTAAAAAAATGCGATATGAGAACAACATAGTAGCAGCCTTTAAAATGGTAGATACTTGTGCAGGAGAATTTGAGGCGGCTACTCCTTACTATTATTCTTGTTTTGGCAGTGAGAATGAGGCAGAAGAGACAAAACCAGAAAAAAAAGTTCTTGTATTGGGCTCAGGTCCTATACGTATTGGACAGGGAATTGAATTTGATTATTGTTCCGTACACAGTACGTGGGCATTTCGAAGGGAAGGATATGAGACTATCATCGTAAACAATAATCCAGAAACTGTAAGCACAGATTTTGACATTGCCCATAAATTGTATTTTGAACCTTTAACCCCAGAAGATATAGAGAACATTGTCCATTTTGAAAAGCCAGATGGTGCTGTTGTCCAGTTTGGAGGGCAGACAGCTATTAAACTAACAGAAAGCCTGATGAAAATGGGAGTCCCTATTTTGGGAACTTCGGCAGAAAATGTAGATGCAGCGGAGGACAGGGAGCGGTTTGATCAAATATTAGAAGAATGTGGTATTCCCAGGCCGGCGGGGGGAACTGTATATACAAGTGAGGAGGCAGTGGAGATAGGAGAAAATCTAGGATATCCTGTGCTTGTGAGGCCTTCTTATGTATTAGGGGGACAGGGGATGCAGATTGCTTTTTCCCCTAAAGAAGTAGAAGAGTTTATCCATAATATTAACCAAATTGCTCAGGAGCATCCTATTTTAGTGGACAAGTACTTAATGGGAAAGGAAATAGAAGTGGATGCAGTTTGTGATGGCACAGACATTCTCATCCCTGGAATTATGGAACATATTGAACGGGCAGGGGTTCATTCTGGAGATAGTATTTCTGTTTATCCGGTCCAGACAATCAGTCAGAAGGCAAAGGAGACAATTATAGATTACACAAAAAAACTGGCAAAATCCCTCCACGTTGTGGGACTTTTAAATATTCAATTCATATTGTCTAAGGAGGAAGTTTATGTCATTGAAGTAAATCCCCGGTCTTCCAGAACGATTCCTTATATTAGTAAAGTAACAGGAATTCCTATTGTAGACTTGGCAGCCCAGGTTATGATTGGAAAAAAGATAAAAGACTTAGGCTATGAGCCAGGACTGGCAGAGGAGAAGGATTATATAGCGGTGAAGATGCCCATATTTTCTTTTGAGAAAATAAGAGGGGCAGAAATCAGCTTAGGCCCAGAGATGAAGTCAACAGGAGAGTGCCTTGGGATTGCAAAAACATTTCATGAAGCTTTATATAAAGCATTTTTAGGGGCAGGAATGGACTTGCCAAAACATAAGCAGGTGATTATTACTGTAAAAGATGGAGATAAGCAGGAAGCAATTGAAATAGGAAAACGTTTTGAGGCTTTAGGATACAAAATATATGCGACAAGAAGTACATCGAAAGCATTGAAAGAAGCTGGCATACAGGCAAGAAAAGTAAATAAAATTACCCAGGAGTCTCCAAATGTAATGGATTTAATTTTAGGACATAAAATTGATTTGGTTATTGACACGCCTACTCAGGGAAGGGATAAATCCAGAGATGGATTTATTATTCGAAGGACAGCCATTGAGACAGGAATACACTGCCTTACATCTTTAGATACAGCAAGGGCCTTGCTTACAAGTTTAGAACATGGGAATAAAGAAAAATTAAGTTTAATAAATATTGCATCTTTATAAGGATAAAAAGGTTTTGGAAAGGGAGGAAACCATGGAAAAAATAGGAAGAAAAGACAGAAAACTAAGGTTCGAAACAATGCAGCTTCATGTAGGGCAGGAACAACCAGATCCAGTAACAGATGCCAGAGCGGTTCCTATTTATCAGACAACTTCTTATGTATTTAAAAATTGTGATCATGGGGCTGCAAGGTTTGGATTAACAGATCCAGGAAATATTTATGGCAGGCTGACGAATCCCACCCAGGAAATCTTTGAAAAGAGAATGGCTGCCTTAGAGGGAGGTTCAGCTGCCTTAGCAGTGGCAAGCGGGGCTGCCGCTATTGCTTATACAATCGAAAATCTGGCGAAATCTGGGGAACATATTGTTGCCGCAAAAAATATTTACGGAGGAACTTATAATTTTCTAGAGCATACTATAGCTGATTTTGGCATTTCCACAACCTTTGTGGATCCTTTTTGCAAGGAAGAGGTTGAAGGAGCTATTAAAGAAAATACAAAGGCTATTTTCATAGAAACCTTAGGAAATCCCCACTCAGATGTGGCGGATATTGAAAAGATGGCCTCCATTGCCCATAAACACAAAATTCCCTTAGTTATTGATAACACATTTGGAACCCCTTATCTGATTCGGCCTATAGAATATGGAGCAGATATTGTTGTTCATTCTGCTACAAAATTTATTGGGGGCCATGGAACAGCTATTGGAGGTGTCATTGTAGAGAGTGGAAAATTTGACTGGGAGGCATCAGGAAAATTTCCTTCCCTTACAGAACCAAATCCTAGCTATCACGGAATTTGTTTTACAAAAGCAGCTGGTGAGGCGGCCTTTGTAACAAAAATAAGGGCTATTTTGTTAAGGGATACAGGAGCCACCCTTTCTCCCTTTCATGCTTTTCTCTTTTTACAAGGATTAGAAACTTTATCTTTAAGGGTAGAGCGTCATGTGGAAAATGCTTTGAAAGTAGTGGAATACTTACAGCATCATCCTCAGGTAGAGGCAATACATCATCCTTGTTTATCAAAGGATGAGAAACAAAAAATGTTATATAAAAAATATTTCCCTAATGGGGGAGGCTCCATTTTTACATTTGAAATAAAGGGAGGAGAAGAGAAGGCAAAAAAATTTATTGATAATTTGGAACTCTTTTCACTTCTGGCCAATGTGGCAGATGTGAAGTCTCTTGTCATCCATCCTGCTTCTACAACCCACTCCCAATTAAAGGAAGAGGAGATGAAAGAGCAGGGCATTTTACCAAATACCATCCGACTGTCCATTGGAATTGAAAATATTGAGGATATAATTGAAGATTTACAAGAAGGATTTAAGGCAGTGGAAAATGTATGAGAGTGAATTATCAAAAGAAATTAGAAGAATGGATAGAAGAGTTAGAGAAAGAAGGAAGGAGAGCTTCTCTCCTTTTACATAGCTGCTGCGCTCCTTGCAGCAGTTATGTCATGGAATATTTGAGAAAGTATTTTGACATTACCCTTTTTTATTATAATCCCAACATTACAGATTCTACAGAATATGAGAAAAGGATTCAGGAGCAAAAAAAGCTTCTTGAAAAATATAATCAAGGAGAGAAGGAACCAATCCATTTTCTCGAAGGAAGACACGAGCCAGAAAAATTTTTTCAGGCTTTAAAGGGAATGGAAGGGGAAAAGGAAGGAGGAGTCAGGTGCTTTGCCTGTTATGAGCTGCGTTTAGAGGGAACAGCAAAAGAAGCAAAGGCAGGAGGCTTTGACTTTTTCACAACAACCCTTAGTGTTAGTCCCCATAAAAACTCTGAAAAACTCAATGAAATTGGGGAAAAGGTTGGGGAAAAGTGGGGCGTCTTACATCTCCCTAGTGACTTTAAGAAAAAAAATGGATATAAGCGTTCAACAGAATTGTCCAAAGAGTATGAATTATACCGCCAAAACTATTGCGGCTGCATTTATTCCAAAAGGGAGGCAGAAAAAAGATGGGAAGATAAAAAGGGCAATGAAAAGGGGCATAAGTGGATCCAAGAATAAAAAGAGAGGAAAGAAAAAAGAAAATGACATTATATACAGAGCTTAGTGAGGAAGAATTAGAAAAATTAAGAAAAGATTTAAAAAGAGAATTGAGAGATTATCAACAAAAGGATTTGCACTTGGACATGTCCAGAGGAAAGCCCTCTCAGTCTCAGCTAGACATTTCTATGGATATGATGGATGTGCTAAATAGCGATAGCGATCTTGCCTGTGAGGATGGAACAGACTGTCGCAATTATGGAGTGCTAGGAGGAATTCATGAGGCAAAAGAGCTTCTTGCGTCTTTGACGGAAGTAACGGCAGATGATATTATTATATACGGAAATTCTAGCTTAAATGTAATGTATGATATGATTTCCCGTTCCATGACCCATGGGGTAATGGGAAATACCCCTTGGTGTAAGTTGGAAAAGGTAAAGTTTTTATGTCCTGTGCCTGGATATGATAGGCATTTTACAATCACAGAGTATTTTGGCATTGAGATGATTCCCATACCAATGAGAGAAGATGGCCCAGATATGGATATGGTAGAAGAGCTGGTAGGAGGAGATGAGCTAGTAAAGGGAATATGGTGTGTGCCTAAATATTCCAATCCTCAGGGAATAACCTATTCTGACCAGGTAGTAAGACGGTTTGCAAAATTGAAACCAGCTGCAAAAGATTTTCGCATATATTGGGATAACGCCTATTGTGTCCATCACTTTGATTTTGATAATCCGGATATATTATTGGAAATTTTACATGAATGTAGAAAAGCGGGAAATCCAGACTTGGTATATAAATTTTGTTCCACATCAAAAATCAGTTTTCCTGGCTCAGGAGTTGCCGCCTTGGCCACTTCTCCCAATAATCAAGTGGATATAAAAAAACAGCTGGCTGTCCAGACCATTGGACATGACAAAGTGAATCAGCTTCGACATGTACGTTTTTATATAGATAAGAATGGGATTTTGGAGCACATGAAAAAACATGCTGCCATTATGAAGCCAAAATTTGACATTGTCATTCATACATTAGAACAAGGGCTTTCAGGTTTAGGCATTGGTTCCTGGATTAATCCAAAGGGGGGATATTTCATCTCCTTTGACTCTATGCCAGGCTGTGCTAAAAGAATTGTAAAATTAATGAAAAAGGCAGGAGTTATTATGACTCCGGCAGGAGCCACTTATCCTTACGGAAAGGATCCAAAAGACAGTAATATACGTATTGCCCCATCCTTTCCTCCAGAGGAAGAGCTCCAGCTGGCAGCAGAAATTTTTGTTGTATGTGTGAAATTGGCAAGCGTTGAAAAAATTTTAGAAGATAAGAAGAAGAACTAGGCATCATAAACTTTTTTACAGTTTCTCTATAGAAGGAGGGGAATAAGGAAACAAGCCAGAAATGTTGATTTTACAATGTTTCTGGCTTGTTTTTTCATTATTAGAAAATAAAATTTTGTAGTAATTGACTAAGAACCCTCTCTTCCCTTAGGGCAAAAAAGAAAGGATGCCCAAAGGGATTATAGGAAGGTGGATCAGTTGACACTGTTGGAAGATACTGTATAGGAAGCAGAAGACGAAGAAGATGCAGGGTCAGCGCTAATATGGAATTCTTTCTCAAGAGTACCTTCATCAAATTGGATAATCAGCTTGTATGTTCCTTCTGTCAAAGTAGTAGATGAATTGACCGTCATTGTTACCATGCTCAAGTATTTATTAGGATCCGAATCATGATAAGAAGTTTCCTGGATCCTGGGAACTTTGGTCATCTGAGATTGAATAATTTGAATAGAGGAGCGGCTTTGTAAATCTCCTACATATTTCTCATCATAAGGTTCTTTGAATTGGACAAGGAGCTTTTGAGCAGGTCTTCCTGTTCCCCATTCGGTTCCCCAAGTGACGGTTATGTCAGTGATTTCATTAAAATCAGGCTTTTCAACAGGTTGGGTAATTGTAGTAGGAATTTGCTTCCATTCTTTATAATCTGCATAATTGCCAAGAGTGTCTTCAGCTACCATATAAAAATGTGAATGGCCTGCTGGAATATCAATAACAAAGTCATTTTTTCCTGCATACAATGGGTGCTCTATTCCTGTCTGACGTATTTGTGATGTTGGAATAGAGATAAAATCATCATAGGAGGCGGCTGTACCATAATGAAGGACGCCACTTTCATTAGATGTAAAAGTAACTTGTATCCTTGTATCGGACAGACGGTAAATATCAAACAGAGTAATGGTAGGCCATTCTAAATCAGCATAAAACCTGCCCGTGGCAATCGTATTATCAGGGAAGGTTACTTTCACATCATAGTGATTCCCACTAAGGAAATGCCAACCTGTTTCCATATATAGAACATAAGACTGTAAGTCAGAAGTTTCAGCTTTACCTAGTTTTAGAGCTGCCTGGGCAGGACATTTCACATAGAATGCACTTATGTCTAACTTGACAGGGGTAGGTTTATTAAATTTTATAAAAATACGATCATCACTAAGAGGTTTCGCCTCTTCAATTTTTATTTCTGAAGAATCGGGAACGGTTTGTTCTGGCTCTGTAGAAATAGGCAGTGGACGGCCCATGATTGGATTTCGTCCGTCTTTTCTGGAAACAGCATAATAGAGAGTATAGGCTGTTCCTGACTGAAGTCCAGAGATAGTCAATTCATTGGCATTAGCATGGATATCTGCTGTTACCCCTTTTTCTTTAATTTCTTCTGGCGTTGCAGGAGCATTACTGCCAATGACAGAACGTGCCCTGGAATTTTGTCCTTCTGGCACCACCATGTAGTAGATGGATCCAAAGGTATCTGAGACAAAGGAGAATTTTGCCGTACTTCCGTCAATGCGGGCTGCTTGTGCATTTTTTATCTCAGGGACGTCTAGGTTTGTAACAAAAGATTTTTCAAGGACTTTCCCACTT
Organism: uncultured bacterium; assembly: GCA_947567075.1. Lineage (GTDB taxonomy): Bacteria > Bacillota > Clostridia > Lachnospirales > Lachnospiraceae > MGBC165282. The sequence goes on along the minus strand of CANOLZ010000059.1, from coordinate 3,475 downwards.
GGAAGAGTAATGGATAATACATATGTATTATCTTTATAATAAGAAGTACTCAGATGGTAAATACGATTTTGGTCTGGTCCATCAGGTGTAATGGAATTTAAAATAGTCATATCCTGTCCTCTAGGACAACTAATATAAAAATTGGAAGTTTCCAGCTTTACAGGATGGTTCAATTCTACAGTCACCTTGGCAAGAGAGGGATAGATACCGACAATTTCTATTTGCTCTTCAGAAGGAGCAGGATTTTCTGGTTTATTGCCCCCTGTACTTTCGTTGAGGATTGTATTGTTGTCATTTTGACTAGGAGCAGAAGAACTTGAACTTCCAGCAGAAGAACCTTCTTGCGCAGAAGGAGGAATGGAATTCGTTGTCCTTGCAGCAGGGTTATTGATAGATACGCCAGAAGAGTTTACCTCTAGTTGGGCCAAATTGCCAAAATTGTCAATGGTCACAGGGGCATCTGCTTTCATGGAAGAAATAGAAGAGTTGGGAAATACAAGTACCCGGCTTCCTCCTCCATTTTTTGTAACAGATACAGAGCCAACGGATCCAGCAGTGTGACCAACTCGAACATCTGGGGCATCAATGGTGACAGTCCCTAAATTACCGCAAAGACCTACCATGGTGCCTGGGGGTGTATTAGGGCCGATAGTAACATTCATAGGGCTAGGGTTTGTTTTGGAAGTTGCATCAATAATACATCTACTAGAAATATCTATAGAAGGTACAGTACTATTTCCAGTAATCCAGACAATAGAGTTATCCCTAGCAATGTTCATTTGAGGGATAGTGCAGTCTTGAAATCGAAGATTTTGTCCTCCCCTTCCTGAAATATTTCCAGAACCTGTTGCACTTACTCCATCAAAAATAAGGGTTCCGCCCCCTTCTGTAACATTTAAATTTCCCTGAATACTTGTATTTTGGACAGTGATGTCTGCTCCTGTTACCTGTACATTGCCAGGAATAGACTGGGAAACAGAAGGACTTCCATAATTGGAAGTAATGACAGGGCTGACAGGCGGTAGAAGGTCAGCATAAAGGGAAACAGGAGCCAAAGAAACAGTAATGGCTGTAGAAAGTGCAAAAGGCAGCAGTTTCCGTAGAAAATTTTTTTTCATTTTTCCTCCATTCTAAAGTGTTTTTACTTTTTTTAATCAATATTTTATATAGTTCGTTTCCATAAGATTGATCTGTCAACAGTAAATGGGGATAGGCTGTACTTCTATTATGGAAGAAGACAGGATATCAAAAAAATATACATTTGTTTTGCTGTAACAGGAGCAATAAAAGAAACGATGTTTATATTGAGTATGACAGAATTTTTCATGATTTTCAATAGGCATTCTGCTGTTTTGGAAAAATGATTGAAAAAGAACGATTTGTTCGATATGATATGTATAATATGGTAAAAAATTAGGGTGACAAAAGGCCATTGCACTCTATAGTATAAGGAGGTATGAGTATGAGGAAAATATTGACCTTATTTTCTACATGTTTGATTTTGCTTGTCCTAAGTGGATGTAATTCAGGAATACAAACCCAGTCAAGTGAAGGAGAAACAGAAATACAAAATTTGGAAGTACATTTTATCGATGTAGGTCAGGGAGATGCTACCCTTATTAAGTGTGGTGATGCTTCCATGCTCATTGATGGGGGAGAAAATGATAAAGGTACGTTGATACAAAATTATATGAATAAGCAGGGAGTGAAATCTCTTGACTATTTTATTGTCACTCATCCAGATTCGGATCACTGCGGTGGCGCAGACGTTATTATAACAAAATATGATATAGATACCATTATAATGCCCAATTATGAGAAGGATACGGCAACTTACCGGGATGTAGTCCAGTCTTTGGATTATAAGAGATATTCCGTCACTCCTCCAGTAGTAGGTAATACCTATTCTTTAGGAGATGCAGAATTTACGATTATTGGACCGAATAAGAAAAACTATGGAAATGATGCAAACAATTATTCAGTAGCTATTGTCTTAAAGCACGGAAGGAAAAGATTTGTCTTTACAGGGGATGCAGAGGAAGAAGCAGAAATGGATATCGTCAATAATAAGATTGACATATCCGCTCAAGTGCTGAAAGTCGGACATCATGGGAGTAAATCATCTTCCACAGAAAAGTTTATAAAAGCTGTAAGCCCAGAGTATGGGGTGATCAGCTGTGGAGAAGAGAATGAATATGGACATCCCCATGGAGCAACACTCAATACCTTACGAAAGGAAGGGGTGAAAGTATTCCGTACAGACGAACAAGGTTCCATTGTGGCTACATCGGATGGGAAGGAAATAACATGGAATACAGTGCCAACGGATAGCTGGAAAGCAGGTGAACCTACAAAGTCCAGTACAGAAAACAAGAAAAAAGATATAGAGCCAAAAGAACAGGTAGAGGAAACAACAAATAATAGCCAAAAGATAACATATGTATTAAATACAGAGTCAAAAAAATTTCATAAGCCTACATGTGATTCACTGCCTACGACTAATCGTTCCAATTCCATGCAGAAAAGGGAAGAACTAATTGCACAAGAATATATGCCTTGTAAGAAATGTAATCCTTAATATAATAGATAAGATGAAGAAATTACAATAGAATATTGTAAAAATATACATAAAAATTATAATATAATTTTATGTCCTTGTCAAGACTTCATATTTAAAAGTGTGAAATATAGTTTATGGACAAAGGCAAGGACAGCATTCCATGAAGTTTGTAAACAAAGGAATATGAGACCGAACAATGGATACGAAAGTCTACTAGTCTTAGAGTATGGATTCTCGTATCCATTGTTCCTTTTTTAATAGAAGAAAAATAAGATAGTCCACCATTTTTTGTAAAGTTATTTTCTATAAAAAAATATGAAAAAAGTACTTGATAGATACATAGGGTTATGAGAATATGAACATAGACATTATTATTGAGCGACTTGGTTTTTAAAATCCCATCCCTAAATATAGTTGTCTGCCTTTTCTTTATGCATATTCTTATTCATATCTAGCATTTAAAAATTTCTGAATATGAAATCCCTCTTTTAATATGGAAATAGGATGAGATGGTTGTCCTAAAGGGACTTCATAAATTGTCTATTTTTGTATAGATGATGCAAAAATGATGCAGAAATGATGATGTTATGATGCACTTTTTTTGTAAAATTAAGAAAGTTTATAAGAGAAGAGGTGAGAGTACAGATGAATAAAAGTATATTTTTATATAGTAGAATATTCTGGATTTTCTTTTTAATTTTTCTTGGAGGAAAAAATAAGGATAGGTTTGCATACAGCATAGACAGAATACCAAAAGATATATGGGATAGATGGGAGAAAAGAAGGGAGGTAGAGTACCCAGTAAAATATCTTGCCTTTGTAGATATAGATGGGGATGGGAGGGAGGAAATGATTGTAAAAATAAGAGAAAAAGCTGAGAAGGGAGATGACAAAATATATATATTTGGAATGGAG
>CANOLZ010000058.1 GCA_947567075.1 uncultured bacterium | reverse complement strand
GTCTCCTCCAATGCAAATGGAAAAATATGGTGTCAAATTCGTCCTTTCCAAATGGGACTTTATTGTAGCCGACCTGCTGGAAGAAGCCACACCCATTTTCATCCCTTTTTCTTTTAAAAAATTTAGAAGATTCACCGCACCATCCATGATCGGAGGCCCATCCTTTTCCATCTTCTCCTTCATTCGCCTAGACGTCATCTGTAAATAATCCTCTGCTGGAAAAGATTTTCCTAATGTATTTTGGAGCAAAGAAATAATATCCCCTCGGCTTAAACCAATGCAATCTAGAGAAATCTCTTCCATATGAGAATATCCCATTTCCTTTGCTACCTCTAAAAAACAGTCTTGGGAAGCTTTCTCTGTGTCAAATAAAGTTCCATCCATATCAAAAATTACTGCATCTATTTGCATTTTAACAACCATGCCTTTCTCTTTCTAATAGGCTTTTTCCTGCCGTTACTTTTCTTTTATCCATTTTCTCAAAGATTGTGCCGCTTCCTCAGGATGTTTTCTTACATATTCCTCCAGCCTCTTATTTCTATAAGGCTCTAGCTTAGGCTTAGGGACTTCTTTTGCTTGTGTTGGAACATTTTTTGTACTTGGAACATTTTTCAACTCTTTTTTCTTCATTTCCCTTTTCTCCCTTCTTCCCAAGCGCAATGCAATGAATAATATAAGGAATCCTCCTATCCCAATCTGAACAATCGTGAAAATATCTGACAAAACTATTTCTTCCCTTTTTTCTACTGTCTGTCTCTCATACCCATTAATAGAAATATTTTCCTCTGGAATTCCAGTTGCATCGGAAATCATTTCATAAAACGATGGATCCACTGGAACAGAAACAGACTTCCCTCCTTCCTCTCCCTCTTCTGTCAGAATCTCCCTGCTCATGGTCACTGCAATGGAGGATTGTTCAGGAAGGATAATTCCTTTTGGCACAAAGGTTTTCGTAATTCTTTCATTAGGCAGGTAATTGTGCACCGTCTCACTTATAGCTCCTTCCTTTGTCTCTTCCTCATAAGTATAAAAATCCTTTAAATATCCTTGTTCATTGGGAGGAAGGACATAAAACTCATGGTTTATTTCCATTACATCGGTTAAATCCAACTTTAAATAAGGAACCACTTCCACTGAGTCAAACATCTTCGTTTCCAAAATAAGCTCTTTTACTTCATTACTAATATAAGCGTTGGCAATGGAATCCATTGTTCTGCCTGAATAATCATTTTCCATATCTGCTGTCTGTTCTCTTTCCGTTCTCTGCATATCTTCGTCTAATCTAAATAAATCCTTTCTTCTGGAAAGAACGAGGGATAAAATACCAAGTATGAAAAGAAAGATAATTCCTACATCTAAAAATAAAGTACTCTTCTTCCTCATTCCATAGGCCACCCCCTATATCGGTTCAAACAAGCAAAGACTTCCTGGATTCTTGGCCTAGCCAAAGCCATGGGAAGATAAGAAAGGTCTGACAAAGCTTCCATTCCTTTCTTCTCCATAATCATATCCAATTCTTTGACAACGTGGGATAATGTCTTTTTTCCATCCATAACTTTTAACTGGGCATATTTTAATAAATAAGCCAATGCAGCCAGCTGCTCGGTATCTACCAATTGTTCCACATATCGAAGTTCCACATTTTCTTTATCTATTTGAATAGAATTTCGTCCCATGACCTTTACCTTCACTCTCTCGGCTTTTTTCAATGCTCCATTGGGCTTTGGGCATCGATGAAAATTAGGTTTTTTAAAATTTTCATTTCGATCAACCACTATAGGAAACTGTTCCCCTTCCTTTTTCGCTTCCTCTGTCACATCAAAAGGCTCATAACAGTCTAATTGAATAATTTGATCTGCCACATGAAAATAAGCGCCAGAACTTCCTGCCACAATTATGGAAGAAATGCCAAATTTCTCATAGAGAGCGCCCACTCTACTGATAAAAGGGGTGATAGGTTCCTTATTGTTTTTCACAACTCTTTGCATCAGCTCATCTCGAATCATAAAATTTGTTGCTGAAGTATCCTCATCAATTAAAAATAAAGTACTCCCTGACTCCATTGCTTCCACTGTATTTGCTGCCTGAGATGTACTTCCGCTAGCGTCTTTTGTATAAAAAGAAACCGTATCCTTTTTGTTGGGCAGATGATTAATAAACATAGAAATATCCACTCCTGCAATATTTCTAGAATCCTCTGCCCTAAGCTTTACAGCTGTTTCATCTGTTACTACATACTCTCTCCCATCTCCCTTTATATGGTTATACACTCCAAGCTCTAATGCCCTTAATAAAGTCGATTTTCCATGATATCCCCCACCTATAATAAGGACAATGCCCTTTTTCATTCCCATTCCTGTTATTTTTCCTTTATGGGGCAAGTTCATCACAATTCTCATAGACAAAGGGGAGGAAAATGGGACTGCCCCTTTCATAGGCTTGCTGGAAACCCCGCTCTCCCTTGGCAAAACAGAACCATCTGCCACAAAGGCACATAGTCCCAACTCCTCTAGTTGTTCTCTCATAAACTGTTGGTCTTCTGCCAGTTCTATGACTTCTTTTACCTCTTCTTTTTTATGGCTCTTGTAATATAAGCTTTTCTCCACACAGTCTGGCAAAAAATCAAACAATATTTTTATAAGTTCCCTGGAATTCACAGTCCTTCCATTAGCTGGAAATCCAATTTCCAGTCTTACTGTCATATCCCCAGACTCCTTTTTTATATGACAAGCTGTACGCTCTAATATTTCCTGCCCGCATTTACTTGTAGAAATCAAACCACTCTTTCCAGAACCCTTGGCCTTAAAATGGTATTTTTCCAGCAAAATAGCAAATTTCCTTATAATATAATCCTGAAGAGCAATTCTTGTCTCCTTTTTTTCCCTGTATTCTTCTGGAAATCCTCCATCTTTCCCTTTTATGAATATACTCACATTGGAAGGAGAGGCAAAAGGGTCGCCCTGGACATGATCTATAGAAAGCTGGTATCCCTCAAACTGATATATCCCTCTTGTTTCTTTGTAAGCAGGATATCCCTTTCTGTCAATGGAGACTAAGAGTGCTTTTAAGTCATTTGCCTGTTTCATATTTTTATACGCCTTTCTTTTTTATTTTCTCTATTTTATCCCATTTTCCTCCCCTTTTGCAAGTCTTCTCTCCCTGTTGATCTCCATTCTATCCATTCTATAATAGTTGTTTTTTCTACTGCTTTATGTTAATCTACAAAAGAGAGATTAAAAAAATCCCTCTTCCAATCTCTTTCTATACAGATTTACATACATTATCACAACTACTAGAAAACAACGGGCTTTACCCCTTTGGGCAGCCCTTATTATGAATGAAAGGGGAAATATTATGGCAGATTATAACAATGTCAATCCAGAAGAACTACAGTTTCTCATAGACACCTGTCTAAAAAACAGTGAAATTGATCCATCCCTCTATGAACAGTACAATGTAAAACGGGGATTACGAGATATTAATGGAAAAGGAGTGCTTACTGGGCTTACGAAAATATCCAATATCCAAGCCTATGCAGAAAAAGATGGAAAAAGCGTACCTTGTGACGGCATTCTCCTCTATAGGGGAATCAATGTCCAAGAGCTTGTGAAAGGTTTTATTGAATCCAACCGATACGGTTACGAGGAAACTGCTTATCTCCTCCTCACCGGACAGCTTCCCAACATAAAAGAACTGGAAGAATTTAAAGCCTTGCTGGCTGCCTACCGCACCCTTCCCACAAATTTTACAAGAGATGTCATTATGAAAGCTCCCAGTAAAGATATGATGCATACCTTGTCCAGAAGTATTTTAACCCTTGCATCCTATGATGACAAACCAGACGACTTAACCTTATCCAATGTTATGGAACAATGTCTCAAATTAATTAGTACAATGCCTATGCTAGCCGTTTATGGCTACCAGGCCTATAATCATTATGAGCAGGGAGACAGCTTGTACATACATCGTCCAGATCCTGAACTCTCCACTGCTGAAAACCTTCTTTTAATGCTTCGCCCTAATAAGGAATATTCTCCTCTTGAAGCCAAAGTGCTAGACCTTGCCCTTATTCTCCATATGGAGCATGGCGGTGGAAACAACTCTACCTTCACTACTCATGTTGTCACTTCCTCAGGTACAGACACCTACTCTACCATTGCTGCTGCTCTTGGTTCTTTGAAAGGTCCAAAACATGGAGGAGCCAATATTAAAGTTGTACAGATGATTCAGGATTTAAAGGAAAATGTAAAGGACATTGAAGATGAAGAGGAAGTCTGTGTATACTTAGAAAAACTTCTCCACGGTGAAGCTTTTGACCGAAAAGGTCTTATCTATGGCATGGGACATGCCGTCTATTCCATATCCGATCCAAGGGCCCAGGTATTTAAACAGTTTGTCCGTCAGCTTGCAGAGTCCAAAAATCGTCATAAAGACTTTAAACTCTATTCCATGATTGAGACAATGGCTCCGAAAATTATTGCAGGAGAACGGGCTATCTACAAGGGAGTCAGTGCAAATGTGGATTTCTACAGCGGTTTTGTGTACAGTATGCTGGATATTCCTGAAGAACTGTTCACTCCCATTTTCGCCATTGCAAGAATTGCTGGCTGGAGCGCTCACAGAATGGAAGAACTCATCAATATGGGGAAAATTATTCGTCCTGCCTATAAAGGAATATTATTGGACGGTACCTATCTTCCTTTAGATAAACGTTGAAAAAAGAAGAACTGTCTCATAGTAAACATACACTATGGGACAGTTTGCCTTTTTCTTTATTCCACATATCTAGATTATAATGTCTCCGCAATTTTGGCTGCCAGTGCCTTGACAGAAGCTCTATCCCCTATTTTCATAGAAGATTTAATGGTCACTGTGTTCTCCAAAATTGACATATTTTTCATATTTTCCAAGCTCTCTTTTATTTTCTTAGCAGCAGTAGGACCCCAGGATCCGTTTTCCATAATAGCAACGGTTTTATTTTGTACGTTCAATGCCTTCATATCATCAAGAAGCTGCTGCATGACAGGATATATATCTCCATTATAGGTTGGAGTAGCCAGCACTATATTTGTGTATTTAAATGCATCAGCTATTACGTAAGAATAGTGAGTTCCTGAAACATCATACATAGAAGTATTGGTAATACCTGCCTCTGCCAACTCTCCTGCTAACACTTCCACCATGTTTTGGGTATTCCCATACATAGACGCATAAGCAATGAGAACTCCCTTTTCTTCCGCCTCATAGGTGCTCCATTTCTGATGTTTTTCTAAGAGATAATCTAGGTTGCTTCTCCATACTGGCCCATGAAGAGGACAAATAATCTGAATGTCCAAGGATGCCATTTTCTTTAATAGTCCTTGCATTTGAGAACCATACTTTCCTACAATATTTGTATAGTATCTTCTAGCGTCATCAATCCAGTCTCTATCAAAGTTTACTTCATCGTTGAATAAAATTCCATTTAGAGCTCCAAAGGAACCAAATCCATCGGCAGAAAACAACACTTTGGAACATTGATCATAGGTTACCATAACTTCTGGCCAGTGAACCATAGGAGCCATAAAAAACTGTAAAGTATGCTTTCCAACGGAAAGCTCCTCTCCCTCTTTTATCTGTATGACCCTATCTTCCATTTTAAATTCATAAAACTGCTGAACCATTTGAAATGTCTTGGCATTTCCAATTAATTTTACTTGGGGATATCTCATAACAATATCTTCAATTACGGAACAGTGATCTGGCTCCATATGATTGATAACAAGATAGTCTAATGTCCTTCCATCCAATACATAAGCTATATTTTCCAAAAACTGGCGACTGACAGCAGCGTCCACTGTGTCAAATAAAACTGTTTTCTCATCCAAAAGAACAAACGAATTATAAGACACTCCCCGAGGAATGGGAAAAATATTCTCAAATAGTGCAAGACGACGGTCATTTCCACCTACCCAATATAGATCTTCAGATATCTTTCTTGTGCAATACATTTCATTTTCTCCTTTTTTCTCTCATAATTTTCTTTTCAATTTATACTCATAGTGCCATATATGCAAATCAGCCTCGTTCCTAACATCTATTAGGAATACATCATGCTGCTGACTCCTGATTTTATATACTTATCAATGTTTCTTTTCTGGGTTTTGTATCGCTAAAAGAGATTATATCATACATTAGGAATTAAAATCTATATTTTGTTAATTTTTCCACAATATTTTATTTGGTCTGTAAAAATTCCCTTTTTTCAAAGGAAGGCCATACCCTGCAATACAGGATATGGCTTCCTTATCATTCATATGCAATCCTTATTCATTGTTTCCATAAAGAGTAACTAACTTGCTTAAATGTTCATACCTTTCCTTTGCAGCTTCCTCTGATAGTTCAAACAGTTTCGTAGCTTTTTCAGGATTTTTAAGTATTAAGGAGCTGTAACGAACTTCTCCTTTTAAGAAATCCTGATAATCTTTTGTTGGAGCCTTACTATCTAAACTAAACTTGCTTTTTGCCACAGGATTGAAGCGGAAGTTATGCCAATAGCCAGACTCAACTGCTAACTTCTCTTCTGTCTGCACCTGGCTCATACCTGTTTTAATTCCATGATTAATACATGGTGCATAGGCAATAATCAAGGAGGGGCCTGGATAAGCCTCTGCCTCTGTCAGGGCTTTAATTGTTTGGTTGTAATCAGCGCCCATAGCAATCTGAGCTACATAAACATAACCATAGCTTATAGCAATCCCTGCCAAATCTTTTTTCTTCACATCTTTTCCACCTGCTGCAAACTGGGCCACTGCTCCTGTCGGCGTTGCTTTTGAAGACTGGCCTCCTGTATTGGAATATACTTCTGTGTCAAATACCATAACATTTACATCTTTTCCACTTGCCAATACATGATCCAGACCTCCAAAACCTATATCATAGGCCCAACCGTCTCCTCCAAAGATCCACTGGGATTTTTTCCCTAAAAAGTCTTTATTCTTTACAACATCTTTGCACACATCACAGTCAATGCCTTCCAATGCTTTTACCAGCTTATCGGTGGCAGCTCCATTTAAGGCACCTACATAAAATGTATCCAAGTATTCTTTACAAGCAGCTTTTACTTCACTACTTGCCCTGTCATCTTCCATGATTCCTTCCACTTTTGCTTTTAATCCATCTCGAATAGCGTTTTGAGCCAATAACATTCCATATCCAAATTCTGCGTTATCTTCAAATAAAGAATTGCTCCAAGCAGGTCCTTTTCCTTCTTTGTTTACAGTATAAGGTGTGGAAGGAGAAGAATTGCCCCAGATAGAAGAACAACCTGTTGCATTAGCAATATACATTCTATCCCCAAATAACTGGGTAATTAATTTTGCATAAGGTGTCTCTCCACAGCCTGCACATGCTCCTGAGAACTCTAAAAGGGGCTGCTTAAACTGGGAACCTTTGACAGTGGTCTCTTTAAATTTCTCTAAAATATCCGCTTTTACTGGAAGGGAATGGGCATATTCAAAGATCTCTCCTTGTTGTAAATTCTCTTCCAAAGGAGTCATAACAAGAGCCTTTTCTCCCTTCTTTCCAGGACATACGCTGGCACAGCAGCCGCATCCTGTACAGTCCAAACAGGAAACAGTAATTGCAAATTTCTTTCCTGGCATTCCTGTCATATCAATTGTCTTTGTACCCTCTGGCGCCCCTTTTAATTCCTCTTCTGTCATAACGGCTGGACGAATAACTGCATGGGGACATACATAAGAGCAGAAGTTACACTGGATACAGTTTTCTGGCTTCCATGTAGGCACATCTACAGCAATGCCTCGTTTTTCATAAGCAGATGTTCCACTGGGAGTAGAGCCGTCCACATATGCTTTAAACGCAGAAACTGGCAGACGATTTCCTTCCTGTCCATTTACCTTCTTTTGAACAACATTTACAAAGTCTACAACGTCTTTCCTTCCACCTGTTGCTGCATTTCCTGTAATGTCTTCGTCTTTTGCATCCTTCCAATTATCTGGTATTTCAATTTTTACAACCTGTTTAGCTCCAGCGTCTATAGCGTCATAATTCATCTTTACGACTTGTTCGCCTTTTCTTCCATAAGTAGCTTTTGCAGCTGATTTCATTAACTCAACAGCGCTTTCCTCAGGAATAATATTGGCCAGCTTAAAGAATGCAGACTGAAGCACTGTATTAATACGGCCTCCCAAACCTATTTCTTTACCTATTTTAATTCCGTCAATCGTATATAACTGAATGTTGTTTTCTGCAATATATCTTTTTGCCTGCCCTGGAAGATGCTCTTCTAAGCCTTTTAGATCCCAAGGACAGTTCAAAAGGAATACGCCATTAGGATTTACGTCTTGCACCATATTATATTTATTTACATAAGCAGGATTATGGCATGCCACAAAATCTGCTTTGGAAATTAAGTATGTGGAACGGATAGGTGTTTTTCCAAAACGTAAATGGGAAATAGTAACTCCTCCAGATTTTTTAGAATCATAGTCAAAATATGCCTGGGCATACATGTCTGTATTATCACCAATAATCTTGATAGAGTTCTTATTTGCTCCAACTGTTCCATCAGCTCCAAGACCCCAGAATTTACAACTTGTCGTTCCCTCTGGAGTTGTAATAGGATCTTCTCCAATTTCCAAAGATAAGTAGGTCACATCATCATCAATACCAATGGTAAATCTCTTTTTCTCTGTATTGTTATAAACAGCTAAAATCTGTCCTGGTGTTGTATCTTTGGAGCTCAAACCATAACGTCCTCCATAAACAGGAGTGTTTTCAAATTTCGTTCCTTTAAGAGCCGCTACCACGTCTAAATACAAAGGTTCTCCCAGAGCTCCTGGTTCCTTTGTCCTGTCTAAAACGGTTATCTTCTTAACGGAATCTGGAATAGCCTGAACAAATGCATTGGCAGAAAAAGGTCTATAAAGACGGACTTTTACTACACCTACCTTATGGCCCTTTGCCATCATGTAATCAATGGTCTCATCAATGGTCTCACAAACAGAACCCATGGCTATTATGACCTGTTCTGCATCCTCTGCCCCATAGTAGTTAAACAGCTTATAGTTTGTACCGATTTTATTATTCACTTTGTCCATATATTCCTGGACAATATCTGGCATAGCGTCATAATAAGGATTACAAGCCTCTCTTGCCTGGAAGAAAACATCTGGATTCTGGGCTGAGCCTCTCTGACAAGGGTGATTGGGATTCAAGGCATGTCTACGGAAAGCGTCTATAGCATCCATATCTGCCATCTCCTTTAAGTCTTCATAATCCCATGTTTCAATTTTTTGAATTTCATGAGATGTACGGAATCCATCAAAGAAATTAATAAAAGGAATTCTTCCTTTTATAGCTGCCAAATGGGCAACTGGGGTTAAGTCCATAACTTCCTGGACACTGGAACTGCACAGCATTGCACAGCCAGTTTGGCGACATGCGTACACATCAGAATGGTCTCCAAAAATACTTAAAGCATGGGAAGCAACACATCTGGCAGATACATTAAATACACCTGGGAGCTGTTCCCCTGCCACTTTGTATAAATTGGGTATCATTAAGAGCAAGCCTTGGCTTGCTGTGTAAGTTGTCGTCAATGCCCCTGCGGAAAGGGATCCATGGACAGTTCCTGCAGCTCCTGCCTCAGACTGCATTTCCGTCACCTGTACCGCCTGACCAAAAATATTTTTTCTTCCTTCTGTAGCCCACTCATCTGTGACCTCTGCCATAACAGACGATGGAGTAATTGGGTAAATGGCCGCAACATCCGTAAATGCATAAGAAGCATGGGCTGCCGCATGGTTACCATCCATTGTTTTCATTTTTCTTGACATAGCAGAACTTCCTTTCATTCTTTCTTTTACAATTTGTTTTTCTTCACTATATTTCGTATTATATTATACCTCATTTTGCTAGAAATTACATAATACCAATATGCATATTCCTTCCATATACTTTTTAATATTATGATACGAGAGTCAAAATAACTTTATCCTCTATGTTTTATTATTTCTCTATATTATTTTTTATATGTAGTCTATGTATCTATTGCAATACTTAAAAAAAACAGTTATGCTAATGGCAGGACATGACAATGAGAGAAAGGAGCCCAGAAAAATATGAATATGACATCATTAAAATATATGATTGAAGTAGAAAAATGCGGCTCTATTACAAATGCCGCTAAGAAGCTCATGATCGGCCAGCCTAACTTGAGCAAAGCGATCAAAGACTTAGAGTTGGAAGTAGGCTTTTCCATTTTTGTTAGAAGCCATAAGGGTGCTATTCCTACAAAAAGAGGACAGGAATTTATCTATCTGGCAAAAAAAACATTAACCCAATATGATGCCTTAGAACATTTTTGTTCTGACAGTGCACAAAATACTGTTATTTTCAGCCTTTTTGCCCCAAGGACAAGTTACATCAGTCAGGCATTTTCAAACTTTGTCCGCCGTATTGGCAGCAATCAGAAGCTTCATATCCACTTCCATGAGTCTAGCTCCATGGCAGCCATTCATGGTATTACAAACAGCCACCATGCCTTAGGCATTATCCAGTACCAGGATGTTCAAGAAGAGTACTATATTTCCACCTTAAAGCTCCGTCAACTAGGCTATGAATCTTTATTTTCATTTGAATATATGATCACTATGTCTGACGATCATCCTCTTGCAAAGAGCAAGGAAATTACTCCTTCTTTGTTAAAAAAATATACAGAAATAACCCTTGAAGATGATTGTGACAGTCCTCTACATCCTAAAAAGGGAAAAAGTGGGAAACGCCAGATTTTTATTTATGACAGAGGAAGCCAGCTTGACCTTCTTACTTCCATTCCCGGAGCTTATATGTTTACTTCCCCTATTCCAGATAAACTTTTAAAAGGTCATGGTCTTGTTCAAAAATATTATCCCTGCCCCTATGGAAGACTGCAAGATGTTTTAATTTATCCAAAAGGTTATAAATTTTCTAACACAGAAAAACTATTTCTCCATGAGCTAAAGGAAACAATACATACTTTGACAGCATTTCATGAATAAAAAGCTTAGAGTCTTATAAATATTCCATTTTGACCTTACTTCCTCTTCCTGTTTTTGCAGGCTCCACAAAAAGATGTACGGGAATTCTTGCTTTCACTGCCTCCACATGGGATATCATACCTATGGTAAGTCTATTATGACGTATTCTCTCTAGAGAATCCATAACCACATCTAACAGCTCCTCATCTAAGGCTCCAAATCCCTCATCTAGAAAAAACAGCTCTAACGGCACTGCCCCCCTACTCTGTATTTCCTCTGACAGAGCTAGAGCTAGAGCCAAAGAAGTAATAAATGTTTCTCCTCCTGATAAAGTGGAAGGATGCCTTTTCATGCCACCATTTTTGTTATCCTGAATAACAAATTCTCCTTTGGAATTTGTCTGAATTTCAAAGTTTCCCTGGCTTATTTCCATTAACCGCCTGGATGCCCTTTTTGAAATAAGCCCAAGCCTCTCTACAGCCATGTATTCTACAAATTTCTTTCCTCTTGTAACACTTCGAAGTTCTTCCAAAATACTCGCCTGCCTAGAAACCTTCTTAAGCTCTTCTTCGTACTTTCTCTTCATCTCTAATTTTTCTTTTCCAACATGAATTTTCTCTTTTACTTGCCCCCATTTTTCCCTCAGACATTCCCTCTTCTCCTTTAGCTCTATATATCTCTTTCTTTTCTCCTCCTGTTCCCCTTCCTTCACTCTTCTCCCCTGCAGCTTTTCTTCCAACAATCCAAGAAAAGCTCTTGTCTCCTTTCTCCTATCTTCAAAATCTTTGATTTCTTTTTCAAAGAGAGCGAGCTGTTCTCTATCAAGAAGGACTTCCTTAATCTCTTTTACTGTAGAAAAATCTTTTTGCTTCATTTCCTCTTTTAGGTTGTTTTCTGCTTTTTGCAATGCATGTTCATTTCCTTCTCTCTCCCCTATTTTCTTGTGAAATTCTTCCTCTGCCTCCTCCCACTCTATTTTTGACTCCTCCCTTTTATTCTTTGCCTCTTCCCACTCTTTTATTACAAAGGTAAGTCTTTCATTCACTTCTTTTTCCAACTCGTAAGGAGTTTTTCCCTTTAACTTTTCCCCTATTTTTTCTTCTTTTTCCTTTATGATTTCTTTCAAAGGGATGCGCTTTACTTCTATATCAAAAAGCTCTTTTTCTACCTTTTCCAGCTCTTTTCTAAATCCTTCTATTTTTTCTTCTAACTGTTTTTCCACCGCTCTTTCCTTTAATAAAATATCCTCTATTTCTTCTTTTCTTTTCTCATATTTCTCCAGTCTCTCCTTTTCCTTGACAAAATCATTCACTCCCTCTTCCCTCTGTAATCTTAACAACGCCCCTTCTTCCTCTTTTCTCTCTTCTTCTTTTTTCTCTATTCCATTCTGCCTTTGCTTTTTTTGCTGTTCTAACAAAGCTGCCTTTTCTGACAAAGCTGCCTTTCTTGCCAAAATCTCCTTTTCTTCCTCATTGCTCTTTAATATAGAAGCTTTTACTTTTTTTCGTTCCTTCTCTGCTTTCTCCCATTCCATTCCTTGTAAGTTTTCTTCCTTATTTGCATTATGATGAACAGAACCACATACTGGGCAGGGAATTCCTTGTTTCAGTTCCCTTCTTAATTCATTAATTTGAATCTTTCTAATATCTTTTTCTATTTCCTCTTCTTTTCGTAGAAGCTCCTCCTGTTTGCTTCTCCATTTCTCCTCCTTTGCTTCTTCCTCTTTCTTTTCCCTCTTAACCTCCTCTATCTCCTTTTGTATACTCTCTTTTTCCTTCTTCCTTTCGCATATGTCCTTCTCTAAAGACTGAATACATGTGAAAAGTTTTACTCCTTCTTCTACCTTCTCTCTATGCTCCTTCCCCACTGTCAGTTTTCGCCTCTCTTGTTCCATTTTCTCTTTTTTCTCATATAAGAACTTCTTTTTCTTGTATAACTCTTCCTCTCCTTTTTTCAGCTCTTCCTTTTTTTCTTCTCCCTTCTTCTTTCCTATTTCCAGAAGTCTTTCCTCTTTTTTTAAAGCAGGAATGTTCTCCCACTCCTTCTTCCATTCCTCAATTTCTTGTATTTTGGCTTTTAATCCAGGTTCCTCCCTTTCTTTTTGACTTTTTTTCTCACTATAATTGTCCTTTTCCTCCTTCTTTTTTATAAATAGCACTGTTCTTTTTTGTTCCATTTTTTCAATCTCTAAGGCAATCTCTTCCTTCTCCCTCTCCAGCTGTTCATAACTCAAAAGCAGAGGAGCAAGCCCTTCTGCCCTTTTTCCGTCTTTCACCTGATTTTTCTTTTTCTTTATCTCTTCTTCTTTTTGTGACAAAGACTTTTCTTTTTCCATCCATTTTATTTTTTCTATCTGAAGAGAAAGAACTTCCTCACATTCCCCATATTCTTTTTCTGCTCTCTCCTCCTCTTCTTTTGTATTCTGTAATTCTTTTTCCAAAATAACCTTTTCTTCCAGTTTTTTTTCTAATTCTTCTTCTGAAATATCTCCCCATGCTTCCAAATTGCCTTGCAAAAATTGGCATTTTTCTTTTTTCCTATTAAGGGCTCCTGCTATTTTTTCGTCTAACTCCTTTCCATATTTTTCTAATCCAAAAAGCCTCTCTAGCATTCTCCTTCTTTCTTCTCCTCCAGCCTTTAGAAATTCACTAAACTTCCCTTGAGGAAGAACTACAGTACGCATAAAATCTTCTGCACTTAATCCAATTAATTCCATGCATGTCCTGTTTACACCTGTCACTGTTTCCTCTAATACTTTCTCTTCTTCTGTTACATCCAATAGCCGGCACTTTCCAGCTTTTCACTCCTGCTCTCCTC
>CANOLZ010000057.1 GCA_947567075.1 uncultured bacterium | reverse complement strand
GTGCCTGGAATTGCCCATGGAGTTGTCATAGAAAGTAAATAGGGAAAAGGCAGGAGCATTGTCAGGCTCCTGCTTTTGTGTTACTATGTTACTATTATAATGCATTTCACAATAAGAAAGATGATGGGAATGGAGTGGGAAGATGAAAAAATATAAAAGGATATTTACCATTGTCATTGATTCCCTTGGTGTTGGTTCTGCCAAGGATGCAGGGGATTATGACGACGCAGGGGCAGATACTCTAGGACATATTGCAGAGAAGATGGAGAAGGAAGGAGAAAAGTTTCATATTCCCAACTTGCAGAGAATGGGAATTGGCAATCTCCACCCTTTAAGGCAAGTAAAAGGGGTGGAGAAGCCCCTTGGTTATTATACGAAATTAAGCGAGGCGAGTAAGGGGAAGGATACAATGACAGGTCATTGGGAGCTCATGGGTCTATACATTGACACCCCTTTTCAAACATTTACGGAAACAGGATTTCCAAAGGAACTCATTGAAGAACTATCCAAACGATGTGGAAGGAACATTATTGGCAATAAAAGCGCCAGCGGTACAGAAATTTTGGATGAGCTTGCTGAGAGGGAGATTGCTACAGGAGATATGATTGTCTACACGTCAGCAGATTCCGTTTTGCAAATTTGCGGAAATGAGGAAACCTTTGGCTTAGAAGAGCTTTATCGGTGCTGTGAAATTGCAAGGGAGCTGACTTTACGGGATGAGTGGAAGGTTGGCAGGGTCATTGCCAGACCTTATGTAGGTAAGAAAAAAGGAGAATTCAAAAGAACGAGCAACCGCCACGATTACGCTTTAAAGCCAATAGGGCCCACTGTTCTCAATGCATTAAAAGACAAAAACTATGATGTGATTTCCGTTGGAAAAATCTTTGATATTTTCGATGGAGAAGGTATTACCCAGGCATATAAATCAAAGTCTTCGGTACATGGAATGGAGCAGACAATAGAATGTATGGACAAAGATTTCACAGGACTTTGCTTTGTAAACCTCGTGGATTTTGATGCTTTATGGGGGCATAGGAGGGATGCTGTCAACTATGGGAAGGAACTAGAACGTTTTGATGAAAAGCTGGGAAGGGTTCTTTTAAAGTTAAAGGAGGATGATTTACTTATTCTCACTGCAGATCATGGGACAGATCCTACGTATAAAGGGACGGATCACACAAGGGAGAAGGTGCCCTTCCTGGCATATTCCCCATCTATGAAGGGGAGTGGAAGGCTGGAAGAAGGAGAAAGCTTTGCAGATGTAGGGGCAACGATTGCAGATAATTTCCAAGTGACAATGCCAGCTATAGGAAAATCCAGAGGAAAGGAGTTATACTAAAGAACATGAGAGAAATTTCACTCTACGAAATGGAAAATATAAAAATTGGACATGCCCAAGATGAGGAAAATGCCACAGGGTGTACCATCATCCTCTGTGAAAGAGGAGCACCTACAGGAATTGATGTAAGAGGCGGAGGGCCTGCATCTAGGGAGACAGAACTTTTAAATCCTGTTGCAGCCAGTGAGGAAATTCATGGAATCCTTTTAAGTGGTGGAAGTGCCTTTGGACTGGATGCAGCAGGAGGGGTTATGGAATATTTGGAGGAGAGGGGCATAGGCCACAAAGTGGCTATGACAGTAGTTCCTCTCATTTGTACATCTTGTATTTTTGATTTAGGAGTGGGAAATTATAAAGTCCGCCCTGATAAGGAAATGGCTTATAGAGCATGTGAAAACGCTGAGAAGTCACAAGGGGGAGAGGGAAATATAGGAGCAGGGATGGGAGCGACTGTAGGAAAGCTCTATGGGCCAGGGCAAATGATGAAGGCTGGTATTGGCACTTATGGATTGCAGCTAGGAGAGCTAAAGGTAGGAGCTATTGTTGTAGTCAATGCTCTTGGGGATATATATGATCCAGAGAATGGAAAAAAACTGGCGGGACTTTTGAATAAACAAGGAACTGAATTTTTAGACAGTGAAGAAGAGCTTTATAAAATATATGAGGCAAAGCCTTCCCTTTTAGCTGGAAATACTACGATTGGGGCAGTCATAACAAATGGAAAGTTTCGAAAATATCAGATGAAGAAAATAGCTGCCATGGCCCAAAACGGCTATGCAAGGGCAATTCGTCCTGTACATACGTCAAAAGACGGGGACAGTGTATATGCTATGTCTGTAGGGGATATTGAGGCAGATGTAGACGTTACAGGTACGTTAGCTGCGAAAGTAATGGCGATGGCTATAAAGAAGGCGGTATTGTCTTCAAATTCTATATATGGCCTAAAATGTGCGAAAGATTTTTTATCATAAGATACAGAAAAGTAAGAAAGAATTTCTTTTGCGCATATTTTCAATAAAATGTGAGACTCTATTCCTAGGGGATTTTGAATAAAAACCTTGAAAGAATGGAGATGAGAGATAGATGGAGTATTTTAATGCCTTTTGGGTAGGAGGGCTTATCTGTGCCCTTGTCCAGATTCTCATGGAAAAGACAAAGATGATGCCAGGAAGGATTATGGTGCTTTTAGTATGTTCAGGGGCAGTATTAGGAGCCTTAAACATTTATCCTCCCTTTATAGAATATGCGGGGGCTGGCGCTACGGTTCCTCTTCTAGGGTTTGGAAATACCCTCTTTAAAGGAGTGAAGGAGGCCATTGGCACGGATGGATTTTTAGGAATTTTTATGGGGGGCTTTACAGCCAGTGCTGTGGGTATTTGTGCCGCTCTGGTATTTGGATATTTGGCATCCTTGATTTTCGAGCCAAAGATGAAAAGATAGGAGTATAGAATAATTTTTATGGCGTCCTGTAAGGAAGGGGCGCCATAGAAGTTTCATATTTAATAAGCATTGAGTATACATAAGGGTATGTCAAAGCATTTCATAAGGCAGGGAGTGGGTGTGAAAAAAGTGAAGAACCATTTGATCCCATGCCTGAGAAACAGTAGTATCCAAGGTAAAAATATGAAGGGATGTTCCTGTAACGCATTGAAGGGAATCATTCTTATATCGAAGGGTTAAGAGAAGGCCTTCTACCTGAGATGGATCTACATTTATGTGGGATTGAGAAAGAAGTTTTTCCGTATCTTTGGCAGAGAGTTTAAAGACAAATTGAAAGGAAAGAGGAGTTTTCTTTCCGCGAATAATTTGAAAACAAAAGGGTTTTATATGCTGCCAAAGGGAACAATTATTGCCAGTAGACTCTATGTCTGCCCACTCCTCTGCTGTATAAAAGTCTTTTAGCAGACGTCCATGTATATGAAATGTGTTATAGGTAGAGATGGTTACTTCCTGCACAAGGAATGGATCAAAACAATCTTTTTGGAATAAGGTATTCATAAAATCTTTAATATGGGTAATGTGAAGTGCAATCATAGAGGCTCCTTTTATTATGTGAATTGTGATTATTATAGTATGAGAAAAACAAAAATACAAGGTTTGGTTTGGGTAAAAATAGAAAGGATGGTATGAATATGAGTGAGGCAGAACAACTTTTAGTATTTCTGAAAAAGGCTACCTCTCCCTTTCATGGGGTTTTAGAGATAGAACGACAGTTAAAAGAAGGGGGATTTCTCCCATTGACATGGGGGGAGGAATGGGAATTAAAGCAGGGAGGGACTTATTATTTTACCCATCATGGCTCTAGTCTCATTGCTTTTCGAATAGGAGAACATTGGAAAAAAGGGGAAGGATTTCGTATTGCAGCAGCACATACAGATTTTCCCGGTTTTCGAATTAAGCCAAATCCTGACATGAGGGAGGAAGGTTATGGGAAAGTGAATATAGAAGTGTATGGAGGAGTGACGTTAAACACATGGATGGATCGCCCTCTTTCAGCAGCAGGGAGAGTTGCTCTTAAAGGAAAAGACGCCTTCCACCCAGTGATGAAGCTTGTTGATTTTAAAAGACCTATTATGACTATTCCTAATTTGGCCATCCATTTGAAGAAAGAGCTGAATAAAGGAGTAGAATTAAATAAGCAGACAGATATGATACCTATCGTAGGTATGGCAGGGGAAGATGTAAAACATTATTTTATCTCCTATTTGGCTAAGGAACTAAAGGCTGAGGAGGAGGATATACTTGATTATGAACTGTATGTATACTGTGCGGAGGAGGGTTGTAAGGTAGGATTAGAGGAGGAGTTTATCTCAGCTCCTAGGTTGGATAATATGACTTCTGTACAAGGAATTTTAAGGGGACTTTTGGATGCAGGAGAGGGGGATTGTATTCAAGTAGGTGCTTTTTTTGATCATGAAGAGATAGGAAGCAAGACAAAACAGGGAGCAGGCTCCATGCTCTTATCTTTTGTATTGGAAAAGATAGTGGAAGGCCTAGGGGGAGAAAGAAAGGACTATATAAAAATCATAGAAGAAAGTATTTTATTGTCTGTAGATGTTAGCCATGGATTTCATCCAAACCATGGAGGAAAATATGATCCAGTAAACAAGGCTGTTTTAAACAGCGGGGTTTCTATTAAAGAGGCAGCAGCCCAATCTTATGCAACAGATTGCAAAGGAGTTGCTATTATTTTACAGCTTTGCAAGGAAAACAATATTCCCTTTAAAAAGTTTGTCAATCGATCTGACGGGACAAGTGGAAGCACTTTAGGCTCCATTGCCTCCTCCTTTTTGCCAGTCATAACGGTTGAGGTAGGCCTTCCCCTTTTAGCCATGCATTCTGCAAGAGAGTTAATGGGAATAAAGGATCAGAAAAGCCTTACAGATTTAGTAAGGGCATTTTATACAACTTCCTGCCATGGATAAAAGACAGAAATTCCTTTTCAAGTTATTATAAATATGCTATCATATAGTAATGAAAACGATATTGAGTTGTATGGAGGGAATATGAGCTACAAAATTGTGGTGGATAGCTGCGGCGAATTTACAAAAGAAATGAAAACAAATTCTCATTTATACCATGTGCCTTTGACATTGCACATAGGAGAAGAAGAGACAATAGACGATGAGTCTTTTAATCAAAAAGAATTTATAGAAAAAATGGCTGAAAGCAAGGAATGTCCTAAGTCTAGCTGCCCGTCCCCTAAGGCCTACATGGAGGCATATGAGGGGGAAGAAGAGAGAGTATATGGAGTAACCCTTTCTTCCAAGTTAAGCGGTTCTTACAATAGCGCAAAATTGGGAAAAGACTTACTAGAGGAAAAAGAAAAGCAAAAGAAAATCCATATTTTTGACTCCTGTTCTGCTTCCTGTGGGCAAACGCAAATTGCCTTGAAAATATTGGAATGCGAGGAGGCAGGCCTGCCTTTTTTGGAAGTTGTGAAGGAGGTAGAAGAGTATATAAGCCAAATGAGTACGTACTTTGTGCTGGAGTCCTTAGAAAACCTTCGGAAAAATGGGAGGTTAACAGGCATAAAAGCCTTTGTGGCAACGGCTATGAACATTAAACCTATTATGGCGTCCACGGATATAGGAGAGATTACCCAGTTGGGACAAGCAAGAGGGATGGAGAAAGCTTTAAAGAAGATGATTGAGATCATTGGAGAAAGGCATAAAAATACAAAAGAAAAGCGATTAGCTATTTCTTACTGCAACTGTCAAGAACGGGCCCAATGGGTAAAAGATCAATTTCTCCAAGCTATGGAATTAAAGGATGTGATTATGATGGATACAGGAGGAATCAGCACCTTGTACGCCAATGATGGGGGAATTATTGTAGCTTTGTAAGTTAAAATGTTTATAAATATAGATGCCATGAAGTCTGCTTATAGAAAGAAGTTTGACTCTTGTTAAGAGAACGAACATTTGATTCATGGAGTAAAGGCGTAAGGGACAGCAAAAAAAAGCTGTCTCTTTTCCTTTTGGACAGATTATTAAAATATGCCCTTTTGATCCGGCTATAATAAGAAACATCCCATAAGCTGTATAAAGAAAATAGCTGGAAGTCCTATAAGAAATGATAAATGCTTTGTTTTATGTTTAAATAAAAACATCCCAGAGATGGAACCAAGACTGCCTCCTAAGATAGCAGCGAGGAAAAGAGAAGACTCTGAAATCCGCCAAGCATGATTCTTGGCTCTATGTTTGTCAAGGCCCATGAGAAAAAATCCCAAAAAATTCATAAGGAATAGATAGTAGATGAAAATGTTCCTGGCAGCCATAATCGTTCTCCTTGTAAACAATAGAATCTACCCTTTGGGAGGCTTCTATTGTTATGAACAAAAGATAGACCTTGGACAGGGCAATTTTTTTTATCATAGCATACATCCTAGAGTATTTCAATATCTTGAAGAATGTGGAAGAAATATGTTAATATAAGGAAATACATGTACTGTTTTTTTATTTTATAACCAATGGCAGGGATAAGATGGAGGAATCAAAATGGAGAAAAGCAAGCAGGTAATACAAATGTGTAAGGAAAAGGGCATTCAGATGATTGACTTTAAAATGGTAGATCTGGACGGAAGGTGGAGACATATTACAATACCAGCAGAACGATTTGGAGAAAGTGTTTTCCAATATGGAATTGGTTTTGACGGGTCCAACTATGGATATGCCCCTGTTGAGAAAAGCGATATGGTTTTTATACCTAACCCGGAAAGTGCAGTTATGGATCCTTTTGTGGAAGTGCCCACATTATCTATGACAGGAGATGTATGCATTATTGGAGAGAAAGAAAATAAACCTTTTGATCAGTACCCGAAAAATGTTGCAGTCAGGGCAGTGGAATACATGAAAGAAGGAGGGATTGCAGATAAGATGCTCATTGGGCCGGAATTTGAGTTTTATCTTTTCGATAATGTATGCTTTGACGTTTCTTCTAAGGGAGCCCATTATTCCGTAGACACCCGACAGGCACAGTGGAATGCAGGGGTTGACAGTGAAAAAAAACTAGGGTATGAGGTGAAGCAGAAAGGAGGCTACCATATTGCCCCGCCCCAAGATATTTCCTATAATTTAAGGAGCAATATGTGCTTATGTATGGAGGAGTGGGGAATACAGGTAAAGTATCATCACCATGAAGTAGGAGGACCAGGACAGCTGGAAATTGAAGTGGAGCTGGGAGAAATGGTAGACATGGCGGACAAGACGATGATAACAAAATATATTGTAAAAAATATGGCCACAAAAGAAGGAAGAACAGCGACTTTTATGCCAAAGCCAATTTACCAGGAGGCAGGAAGCGGACTCCATGTACATATGCTCCTTTTAAAAGATGGCCAGCCGGTTTTTTATGACAAAAATGGTTATTCTTCTTTGAGCAAAACAGCCCATTATTTTATAGGAGGGCTTTTAAAACATGCTGCCTCCTTATGCGCCTGGACCAATCCTTCCACCAACTCTTATAAGCGATTAGTACCAGGATTTGAAGCACCAGTGACCATTGGATATGCTACCTCTAACCGCAGTGCAGTAGTGCGTATTCCTGCCTATGCAAAGGCGCCGGAAGCAAAACGGTTTGAGTTAAGAAGTCCAGATGCAACAGCAAATCCTTACTATGCCTATGGGGCCATTTTAATGGCTGGTTTAGACGGTATTGAGAACAAGATCGATCCCGAAGAAAATGGATGGGGGCCATATGACTTTAATCTGTATAATTTATCCAAAGAACAGCAGGAAAAAATTCAGTCTCTCCCAAAATCTTTAGAGGAGGCTTTGGATGCCCTGGAAAAAGATCATGATTACTTGACAAAGGGGGGAGTATTTCCTGAGAGACTTATACAAATATGGATAGAGAGAAAGAGGAAAGAAGGGCGAAGAATTATTCAGATTCCACATCCTGCCGAGTTTGATACATATTATGATTTATAGATCCGTCGTAACAAAAGGGAGATACATCCTGAAAGGGAGGTGTATCTCCTTTTTTATGGTAGATATAAGTTTTTCTTTTTTTTGTTTTCCTTAAAGGATGAAAAGTCAGACCCTACAGTAGAAGGGATAAGAATTTGTGCATTTTTTAACAAAATAGTAAAAGTTACTATTTTTTAGTTAAATATATTGACAAAATATACCTTTATGATTTATAGTATACCTAGCATATTAAACAAAACAAAATTTACCAATGAGAAAGGAGAAAAAATTATGCCTGTTAATCCAGAGGCAATTGCGGTGTTTGGCCTGTTTGCAACCGTTATGTGTTTTGGCTTAGAACAGCTGGGAGTTGGTGTGGAAGGCGCTGACCATGAGAAGATGACCCGTTCATTAGGGTATATTGCTATCTTCTTTGGCGGATTTACTCAATTGTTTACATCCGTCTGTATGTACTTATTTACCATTGCAGGGGAGAATAGTATTTACCTTGGAACAATATTTGGCTTCTTTGGCATGTTCTGGGTTTTGGTAGGGTTCTTTTTTATAAAAGGAGGAGATAAAAAAGTGATGGCTCACTTTTTTCTCTGCGGCCTTGTATTGACCCTGACCTTTACTTATATGGCTTTCCAGAAAGGACTTATCTGGCCTTTGGGCGTGGATCTGGTAGTCATTGATATTTTACTATTTGTTCTTATCCCCGGATGGTATACTGGGAAACCTATCTTTACAAAGATAGCTGGTTTGTGCAATGTGTTAATTGGACTTATCTCCCTATTTTTGCTGTTTCCTGCATTGGGAGTCTAAAAAAGAGGGAAAAAGAAAAAGCAGCCAAATGACCAAAGAAGGTGATTTGGCTGCCCCTTTTTTATTCATGACAATAGTAGCCTCCAAAAAGGTGGATTCTATTGTCGGCAGGATAGAATGCCAGTAGGGGATGATACAATTAAAGGATTGTGGAAAGAAGGGAGTCCAATGCCTGAATGTCTTCTTCCTTTGTAGCCCAGCTTGTGGCGAAACGAACAACGGTCTCCTGTTCCTTTAATCTCTCCCAAAAGCTAAAGGATACATGTTTTTTCAACTTTTCCAGCTGGTGATTGTTTAAAATAATAAACTGTTGATTTGTGGGAGATTCTAGATAAAAGGAAAAACCATATTTCAAAAAGACTTCTTTTAACTTCTTCGCCATACGATTTCCATGGGCGCTTATTTCAAAATATAGATTATCGGTAAATAAACAATCAAATTGAATACCAAGAAGGCGCCCTTTTGCTAACAGGGCTCCGTGCTGTTTCACAATATTCGTAAAATGTTTGGGCATGTTATTTTTTGTAAACACAACGGCCTCTCCACAAAGGGCGCCTACTTTTGTGCCTCCAATGTAAAACACATCGCATAAGCTGGCGAGAAGAGGAAGGGTCACATCTGTATTTTCAGCAGTAAGGCCATAACCAAGGCGGGCGCCATCTAAATATAAAGGAATTTTATACTGTCTGCACAAAGTGGAGATTTCCTGTAATTCTTTTGCTCCGTAAAGAGTTCCATATTCTGTAGGATGGGATAGATAAACCATACCAGGATAAACCATATGGTCTCTATTTTGATCACTCCAAAATGTTTGAAGAAAATCTCTAAGTTCTTTACTTTTTATTTTGCCGCAATGCCCGGGAATTTCCAGGACTTTGTGTCCAGATGATTCAATGGCTCCTGCCTCATGGAGGCTGATATGGCCTGTAGAAGCAGCAATGACCCCTTCACTGCAATGGAGAAGGGCAGCAATGACCGTTGCATTTGTTTGAGTGCCTCCTGCTAAAAAGGCAATCTCCCCATTCTCACAGTGACAGAGAGCTTGTATTTTCTCTTTTGCATTCTGGCAGTATATATCCTTTCCATAGCCGGGAAGTTGTTCTCTGTTTGTTTCCAGCAGCTTCTCCAAAATTTTTTCATGTGCTCCTTCTGTATAATCGCTTTCAAATGACAGCATACGATTTCTCCTTTCGAAAAACTAGGCATAAATGTATGATACATTTTATAAAAGAAGATTGTCAACAATGAGTTGTGTCCATTCTTATTTCCATATATAATAAAAGATAGAAACATAAGGGAGGAGAGAAAGTAATGATTCCAAAAGATCCGGCAATGCTTCTTAGTTTTTTAAATATGAAATTAAGGGATACTTATAGAAGCTTAGACCAGCTGTGTGAGGACCTGGAAGTTAACAGGCAGGAATTGGAGGACAAAATGGCTGATTTAAACTATATTTATGATGCTGTAAAAAATCAATTTCTATAATTAGGAATCTGTTTTCCTGCATATATTTAGTAAAATGGTACTTTAGAAAGAAGGTATCCCCATGTGGCAAAAGAAAGGATGCTGGATTCTTTTAGGGTTTAATCTACTCATTTTTTGTATTGCTCTCATTTCATCAGGAGGAATCCGTGGACTTAAAAGAGACTGGAGCCAGGTTTTTTTGGAAGTGGGGGAGATGTTAGGGGAGAAGCCAAAAGTAGCCCTTACTTTTGATGATGGTCCCCATCCTGTTTATACAGAGGAGATTTTAGACGGTTTAAAAGAAAAGGGAGTAAAGGCAACCTTTTTCGTCATTGGAAAAAGTGTGGAGGAACAAAAAGAAATGATTAAGAGAATGGAAGAGGAGGGGCATTTAATAGGGAATCATACATATGATCATGTAAATTTAGGGCAGCTTGGAAAAAAAGAAGTATGCCTGCAAATTGATAAAACAAATAAGGCTGTTTCTGATATTACAGGACAGGAAATGGTGTATATGCGTCCTCCCTTTGGGGAATGGAATAAAAATAATGATTGCCTTGTTGATATGATTCCTGTTTTATGGTCTGTAGACACAAAAGATTGGCTTTACCAAAGTCCTTCCTATTCTATGAAACAAGTAAGGGAGCATGTGAAAGACGGTTCCATTATTTTAATGCATGATTATTATAAAACTTCTGTAGAAGCTGCAATGGAAATTGTGGATTATCTTTTAGAAGAGGGATATGAGTTTGTAACAGTAGATGAAATAGTGTTAGATTAAAAGGCTTTTGTGTAGGAAGGTTTGGAAAAACAAAGATGGACATGAATTTATTTGATTATATGAGAGCAGGGAAATTGGAAAAGGAGTCTCCTTTAGCAGCTAGACTTCGTCCCTTATCATTAGAGGAGATTGTAGGACAAAAGCATATTCTTGGGGAGGATAAACTTCTTTACCGGGCCATTAAGGCAGATAAACTTCGGTCCCTTATTTTTTATGGTCCTCCAGGTACAGGAAAGACTACATTGGCTAAAGTAATTGCCCATTATACAAGTGCAGAGTTTGTCCAGATAAATGCCACAGTGGCAGGGAAAAAGGACATGGAAGTTATGATAAGTAAGGCAAAAGATGTATTAGGTATGTATGGGAAAAGGACCATTCTCTTTGTTGACGAAATACATCGATTCCACAAAGGGCAGCAAGATTATCTTCTGCCTTTTGTGGAAAATGGAACATTGATACTTATAGGGGCTACGACAGAGAACCCTTTTTTTGAGGTGAATGGAGCTCTTTTGTCCCGGTCTCTTCTTTTTGAACTAAAGGCATTGGAAAAGGAAGACATTGGGGAGCTAATAAAAAGGGCAGTATATGACAAAGAAAAAGGAATGGGGAATTATGAAGCCCAAATAGATCAAGATGCCATTGACTTTCTGGCTCAAATGAGCAATGGAGATGCAAGGCAGGCCCTTAATGCCATAGAGCTGGCTATTATGACAACAAAGCGGGAAAAGGATGGGATAATTCATATTACCTTAGATGTAGCTTCAGAATGTATTCAAAAAAGGGTTCTTCAGTATGATAAAACAGGGGATAATCACTATGATACCATTTCTGCTTTTATTAAAAGCATGAGAGGATCGGATCCGGATGCTGCCCTATATTATTTGGCGAAAATGATTTATGCAGGAGAAAGTGTTACTTTTATTGCAAGAAGGATTATGATTTGTGCCTCAGAAGATGTGGGAAACGCAGATCCCATGGCATTGACAGTGGCTGTGTCCGCTGCCCAGGCTGTAGAACGTATTGGGTTTCCAGAGGCGAGTTTAATACTAGCCCAGGCAGTGACTTATATAGCCTGCGCACCTAAGAGTAATGCCGCAAGTGAAGGAATTGGGGAGGCTATGGAAGCAGTAAAAGCAGTAAAAAATGTAACAGTGCCCTCCCATCTTAGAGAATCCCATTATAAAGGTGCAAAGGAGCTGGGGCGAGGGGTAGGCTACCAATATCCCCATGATTATAAAAATCATTATGTAACCCAGGAGTACATGCCTTATGAGCTTACTGGAAAGGAATTTTACCATCCTTCAGGAAATGGATACGAGAAGAAGATAAAGGAGCATATGAAATGGCTAAAAGAAAATGCAAAAGAATGATTATTATATCTTTTGATGCAATGGGAGCAAGAGATTTACAATATATGAAACAACAACCTAATTTTCAAAAATTGTACGAGGGATCAGCCAGGTGTGAGAAGGTGTACAGTGTTTATCCATCCATTACTTATCCAGCCCATGCTTCCATTGTAACAGGGAAATATCCACTGGGCCATAAGGTAGTGAATAATTCCCTTATCCAGCCAGGCAGAACATTTCCAGACTGGATGTGGCAGAGAAAGTATATTCATGGGACAACCTTTTACGATGAAGCTATAAAACAAGGAAAAAAGGTGGCGGCCCTTTTATGGCCAGTGACAGCAAAATCCAAAATTCAATATAATCTGCCAGAAGTAGTGGCGTTGCGCCCTTGGCAGAATCAAATTGTAGTATCAGCCTTAAATGGAAGTATGTTTTTTGAGATTGACTTGGCAAGAAGATTCGGGAAATATATCAAAGGTATTCAACAGCCAGAGCTAGATAACTTTGTCCAGGCATCTTTGCTTTATACTCTCAAAAAATACCGCCCGGATTTAACGATGGTTCATTTCACAGATCTGGATACAACAAGACATAGAAAGGGGCTGGATAATGAAGATACGTATAAGGCCATGGACAGACATGATAAAAGGCTTGGGGAAATAATGGAACTTTTGAAAAAGGAGGGAATGGAGGAGGAGACAACCATTGTTCTTTTAGGGGATCACAGCCAGATGGATGTCCATACCATTGTGAATCTGAACGCCCTTTTGGCAAAGAGAGGGTATGTCAAGGTAAGAAATAAGAAAATAAGAAGTTATAGGGCATTGGCAAAACATTGTGATGGTTCCTGCTATATTTATGTGAAGGATCCATCCATTGTGCCAAAGGTGGCGGATCTTTTAAAAGAATGGAAAAAGAAAGGCTGTTATGGAATTGAGAAAGTATGGAACAGAAAGGCTGTAAGGGAATTAGGGGCTGATGACAGATGCAGTTTCATGGTAGAGGCAAAAGAAGGATACTATTTTTTAGATGGGATAGACCGGCCTATAAAAAAGGTAGAAGAGGAAAAAGATCACCCTATGAAGGCAACCCATGGATACTTACCCTATAAAGAAGGTTATGAGACCTTTTTTATGATGAAGGGGCCAGGTGTGAAGAAAAATGTCCAAGTGGAAAAAATGACCCTTGTGGACGAAGGGCCTACCATTGCTAAACTTTTATCCGTCAACTTAGAAGGTGCAGATGGAAGAGTTGTGGAAGAAATGCTTGTATGACAGTGGAAAGTTATAGTAATTGCTCCATAATATATCCATAGATCTCCTCATGCTTTTCCTTCCATTGACGGCATGCCTTTTTAGCCCCTTCCTCTGTGGGAACAGAAAGCTCGATGTGGATTAAATCCCACAGTTCTTCTTTAATAAAAAGGCGAGCCGTATATTCTCCACTTGTGGATTTAAAGTAATCCGATTGTATAGAAACTTCATTTTTAAAGTTTAATTTATTTTGATGCATAAAATGGCGAATATCTTCCTGTATAGAAGGCTCTAAGCGGTTGGCAAAATATTTTAATGTGCTTTTTCCTTCTTCTGTAATACTTAGCTGAGTCCCGTTGAGAACAGCTTTTGATTGGATGAGCTTTGAGTCAAGGAGCTCTCCAATAGCCTGTTGTAAAGAAAAAAAGGTACAATATTCCCTTTCCAAAATAAACTCGAACAACTGGGATCTTTTCAGAGGGAATTTTACTTCATTTAGCATAAAAAGAACAATGAGCTTATATAAGGTTAATAAGGATTCCTGCAT
>CANOLZ010000056.1 GCA_947567075.1 uncultured bacterium | reverse complement strand
GGTAATGGGATACTCTGTTGCATTGATTAACCGCACTTTATTTGATAACTCATGCATATGCCTTGTATTTTTATCTATATATACAAGGTTCCCTTTCGCAGTCTTTACCGCTTCATTAACTTTAGCCAATAGCTCTACTGTCTTTCCTTTACCCTTTTCACCTATTATTAATTGTATCATGCACTGTCCTCCTAATCCATTTGCTTCTCTCATTATAGTCTATTTATTATAAAAAAACAACAATTAATTCGGAATTTCTTCTAGTAAATCTGTCATTTCTGCATATAATGTCTCCCCATTTTCTGCTTTTAATATAACAGAAATAAAAGGGTTTCCACCAGTGTTTTTTGACAAAAGTACAAGGCAGGATCCCGCTGCCCTTGTTGTCCCTGTTTTTCCTCCCATTACCGTTATATTTCCAGGAGGAGATTCCTCCCCTTGAAGATATAAATTGGTTGTTTTAAAAGACATTTCTTTATCTTCCCCTTTTTGGTTTTTATAAACACTTTTGTATTCGGTTCTTTGAATTATTTCATTAAATTCATTGTTTTGTATTGCTTCAAGAAAGATCAAATACATGTCGTATACAGTTGTATAATGATTTGGGTCTGATAGTCCATGGGGATTTGTAAAATGGGAGTTCGTTGCCCCAAGTCTTAAAGCTTCTTTGTTCATTTTCTCTGCAAAGGCTTCTACACTTCCAGCATTATATTCTGCAATCATGACAGCTGCGTCATTGCCAGATTTCATCAAAAGACCATGAAGGGCCTGTTCTAATGTTATTTGATCTCCAGGCAAAAATCCGCAAAGGGTAGCTCCTGATTCTTGAATCTGGACATTTTCTGAAGCTGTTAGTACGTCTTCTTTATTTCCTTCCTTTAAAGCGATAAGCGCAGTTAGTACCTTTGTAAGACTTGCTGGTTCTAAAGGAGCATGGACGCTTTTTGCATACAATGTGTTTTTATTATTTACGTCAAATAAGCCAGCTGCTGCTGCACCTGACATATCCACCTCCCCTTCTGTCTTATCACCTTCAATAACGGCTATATTCGTTGCAAAAGGCTGTATAGAAGCTTGCGTTCTTTCTGAATAAATACGGTAAGCGCTAATAGAACTATGGGTTTCATAAGGTATCAATAGTTCCTTTTTTCCACATCCTGATAAAAGTAAAACACTTCCCATAAAAATGGAAAACAAGCTTTTGTTTATTATTTTATTTATACATTTCACGCCACTCTAAATCTCCTCTGTCTAAGGATTTAATTAATAGTTCTGCTGAAGCCAAATTTGTTGCCAAAGGAATATTATGGCTGTCACATAAACGAACTACATTTCCTCCATCTGGTTCATGAGAATTTTGTAATAGGTGGGGATCCCTTAAAAAGATGACCAGATCAATTTCATTGTGTTCAATCTGGGCTCCTAATTGCTGATCGCCCCCTAAATGTCCTGCCAGGTACTTGTGTACGTTTAAATTTGTCACCTCCTCAATAAGACGTCCTGTTGTTCCAGTAGCATATAAATCGTTTTTGCTTAGAATACCCCGATATGCTATACAGAAATTCTGCATTAGCTTTTTCTTTGAATCGTGTGCAATCAATCCAATATTCATGCAAATTACCTCCTCCTGTTTCTGTCATTAATATTTTCTGGATTGAAGCCTTATATTGAGTACGACCCCCATACCCATAAAAAGACTTACTAAAGACGTCAATCCATAGCTTACAAAAGGTAATGTCAGCCCTGTAGTGGGCAATAATGCAGTTGTAACACCAATATTTACAAATGTTTGAAATCCAACCCATGATGCCATTCCAGTACAAATTAAAGTACCTGCTAAGTCCTTTGCCTTTCGCCCTATTAAAAGACACTCAATGGTAATAAGGGACAATAGAATGATAACTGCACAACAGCCAATAAAACCTAATTCCTCTCCAACAATAGTAAATATAAAATCTGTCTGAGGTTCCGAAATAAAATTTCCATTTTTTACAGAACTCACTTCATTATTGTTCAATCCTTTTCCAGTTAACATACCACTTCCAATAGCTGTTACAGAATTTTGCTGTTGATAGCCTTCTGTCGTTGCATATTTTTCAGGCTGAAGCCAGGAAAGAATACGATTCTGTTGATAACCTAAAATAATATCCGAGTTTGGCTGTAAAATAAGAACAAGTAAAATGACAGCACTTGGTAAAATAACGGCCAAAATGCCTAATACAATTTTATAACTTAATCCTCCCACAAATAATATAGAAGAAAAAATAGCAATTAATATAAGTGTCATAGAAAGATTTGGCTGATCATATACAAGCCATAGGGGGGGCAGAAAAAAAATAATAAGCAACCCTAAAGTTCTAACTGTATTTAAAGACTCCTTATACTTCATAATAAACGCTGCAAAAAATAAAATCAATAAAATTTTTGCTGTTTCTGAAGGTTGAAACTGAATTCCTGCAATAATGAGCCATCTTTGGGCCCCGTTAACTTCTATGCCAAATAAGCGTACTGATAAAAGAAGTATGATATTTAAAAAATATAAAAGCCAATAAAAATTTAGTATAAAACAATAATCAATAAGGGATGTAATAACAAGAGCAACCAATCCTAAGGCAAGGCCAAGAACCTGTCTGCTTTGAACAGATTCATTGGCGCTTCCCACAACAAGTATCCCAAACACAGTTATGGCAATTAATAATAAAACAAGTTTAAAATCGTAATCTCTTATCTGGTATCGCTTGAACATCTTCCTACCTCTTCTTTAAGCATTTTTCAAGTCTATAATGGGTATATTAGCATATAGGGCAGGCACAGAGCCATTTTTGTTTTCTGATTCTGTCTGAGTTATATGTATTTCCATTCCATCTTCATCAATTTCCATGTATTTTGAAATGACTTTAATGACATCATTTTTAATCATTTCCATAATTTCTGGGGAGCAATTAGCTCTATCGGATATGAGCAATAACTTTAGTCTGTCTTTTGCAATATTCCCAGAAGTTTTTTTACGAAACAACCTAAATATATTCATTCTATCCACCCCTTTAACCCTTTTTAAATAATCCGGTAACCTTCGCCCAGAAGGTGACGTTTCCTTCATAATTTACAAGGGGAACATCTTCCCCTAAAACTCTTTGGCATATGTCCAAATAGGCCTTTCCGGCAGGGGAATCGGTTCCTACAAGAGGTTCTCCCTGGTTTGTTGCAATGACAACACTCTCATCATCTAGTACTGCTCCTATAAAAGGAACCGCTAAAATATCAACGACATCTTCAATGGACATCATATCTCCTCGGCGAATCATATCCATTTTTAACCGATTTATAATCAAATCAATTTGGTGAATCTCATGGGCTTCTAAAAGTCCAATAATACGATCAGCATCTCGAATGGCCGATACTTCTGGCGTTGTGACCACTAGAGCTCTGTCCGCTCCTGCAATGGCATTTTGGAATCCTTGTTCAATGCCTGCAGGACAATCTAAAATAATATAATCAAAATCTTTTTTTAGCTGTTCAATAAGCTTTTTCATCTGTTCTGGCGACACTGCTGTTTTATCTCTTGTCTGGGCAGACGGAAGAAGATAAAGGGATGTATATCTCTTATCTTTAATTAAAGCCTGTTTTATACGGCAATGCCCTTCCACTACATCCACAAGATTGTATACAATCCTATTTTCCA
This sequence comes from uncultured bacterium, assembly GCA_947567075.1. Taxonomy (GTDB): domain Bacteria; phylum Bacillota; class Clostridia; order Lachnospirales; family Lachnospiraceae; genus MGBC165282. Next base: position 10,326 of record CANOLZ010000056.1, on the reverse strand, counting down.
AACCCATTACAACATCTAAATTACGAAGGCCAATATCTGTGTCAATTAGAACAACACGATTGCCAAGACTGGCAAGACCGGCCCCAACATTTGCTGAAGTCGTTGTTTTTCCAACTCCGCCTTTTCCTGATGTAACGACAATTACTTCACTCATTTTTTTTACCTCCAAATGTTCGTCATGAAATACTTGTCCCCTAAATGACTTATTTAAAGCGGAATATCATTTAGTAATTCTTTTGTAATCGGTTCAATTTGAATTGTCTCGTCTTTTGCATAAGCAATCTTTGGAACAGCCCTCTGCCTAAGCCATTTACTTGGCTTGCTCCCATCGCATTCTAAAATGTAATCTCCAATTCGAAGCTGTGTAGGCTGCATAACAAGGGCAGAAATAAAATTCTCACTGTTGCCATTTCCACCAGCATAAGCTTTTCCATAAAGGGTTCCTAAAACAACAATATTTCCTTTGGATATTACTTGGGCCCCTGGATTTATATCTCCTAAAACAATAATGCTGGAATCTGTCTCAAGTGTCTGGCCGCTTTTTAATGTTCCTTTGTAAAACTGTCCTCCCTGGCCTTGACCATCATTTAAATACTGATTGGCCGCTTTTAAAAACATTTCGTTTTTTTTCTCATCCCTTTCTAACACACACATAATAAATAAATCTGTATGTTCATCTATGGCAATTACCATTTGCTTTTCTTCTTCGTCTGTTAAATCTCTGCCTTCAAAAGCCAAAACAATTTTTGCAGCTTTGAAAAACTTAGAAGATTCCCTGAACTTTTTTTTAACTTCTTCTAAAAGCTGGGGAAATGGTAATTTGTCATCTAAAATAATGGATATCCCATCAGGGAAGCTTTTTATGATTACTGGACTTTTCACATTTATCATCCCTTTCTTAGCGAATCTTTTCCTTAATCTCCAGCAATACTACTGTAAGGAAGACTTGCCTTTCCTGTAATCAGTTTATCTTCGCTAACCTCCTGAAAATAATATTGAAATACATCTCTTGTCAGCTCAGCAGCATTGGAAGATGAATACCCATTGGCTATTCTTGTAGCTACTGCAATCTGAGGATTATCATAAGGGCCATATCCTACAAACAAACCATGATTTCCCCGAACTCTGCTTTCCTCAGCAGTTCCTGTTTTGCCAGACACTGCAGTGTTTAAAGAAGTAAAGGTTTTAGAATCCATGATCATTCCCCTCATGCCTTCATGTACAGCATCCCAAATAGAAGGATTTAACTCAATTTTGTTTCGAACTTCTGGGCTGTAATCTTCTATGATGTTGCCATTGGAATCTGTCAGCTTATCTAACAAACTTATATTATATACGGTTCCACTATTGGCTACTGCGTTAATATATCTGGCTAGGGAAACCGTTGTAAAGTTATGATTACTTTGCCCAATCGTAGACAAAATAGAAACTTCTGTAGAAAGTGTGGATTTGGATTCCTCAATTTCAATACCAGAATAATCCCCAAGGCCAAACATTTCAGCATATTTTGCCAGCCTTCCAAGGCCTAAATCACTGTCATATTTGCCTGTCACATCGGTACTTAAACGATAGGCTAGTTCATAAAAAAAGTAATTGCAGGAGTTTTGAATTGCCTTGGAAAGGTCAAGGGCTCCATGACGCCCAGGAGCAATCCAACATTTAGGGGCAGGAGAGACCTTATCATATTCCCCTTCACATCTAATCGTTTCCCCTAAAGAAATCGTTCCTTCTTCCAACCCGGCAATGGAACTGACAATTTTAAAGGTAGAACCTGGAGCTGTTCTTTGTTGTGTGGCATAATTATAAAGAGGATTGGACAAGTCCGTCCTTAAAGAACTGAAATACTCTGCATCTGCATTGTTTGCCATTCGATTGTTATCATAACTTGGATAAGAAACACAGGCTAAAATCTCTCCTGTCTTTGCGTCTGTTATAACACATGAGCCAGTGCAAGGATCTAAGGCAAGCTGTGCAGGAGTAATTTCCAAATTTTGAATTTTACTTCGAATAAAAGAATAAGGCGAAAGGGAGCCAGACTCTAATTTTGCAATGGCATCTTCATCATATTCCAAAACTTCCTGTTCGAAAAGTAAAAGGCATATTTCCCGTCCTGATAACTGGTTATTTTTGATCATGTATTGGTATAAATATTTGGAAAAAGCTGGATCAGTACGCAAATACTCTAATATAAATTGGACAAGCTGCTTATATACTTCTGATGAATCAGAATATTTCTCTTCCAATTGAAACTTCGTAATATCAATCCAATTCATTTTAATAGAATGTTCTAAATATTCTTTTAGTCCAATGGTCTCCTCTCTCCAAGAATTATAAACAGGATCCGTTGTATCAATCTCACTTCTCAAAAGAATCCCCAAAGAATCCGAGGCCAGCATTGAACGGGAAGCAATATAGCTTTCATAAACTTGCATTTCCTTAGACAGTTCTTTATATGGGGTATTCATTGTCAAAAGTTCTGTTTCCAATTGTGACAATGTATCTTCCTGCTTGGATAAAAAGCTTTGGTACACTTGTTTTTCATAAGTCTTTGCATCCTCCTCCTCAAAATGGCTGATTTTTAATACACTGTTATTGATAAGAGCAAAATAAACATCATCAATGGGAATTTTAATTCTACTTGCCGAACCTGACGTAGGATCATATTCTTTAATATTTTCAATGTGATCTAAAAGAACCCCTGCCAGTTTTTGTTCCAACAAATTGTAACTTGCCTTTTGTAAGTTTTTATCAATGGTCAAATAAAGGTCATTTCCGGCTAAAGGCTCCTCCCCGGCTAAGGTGTCTACAACTTTCCCAACATTATCTACAAATATAGTGACAAAGCCTTTTTTCCCTTGAAGTTTTGTTTCCATTACCTTCTCAATGCCTGCTTTTCCTACCATGTCTGTCAACCGGTAATCTTCCCTTTCCAAAAGCAAAGTATCTAGTTCTTCCTGGGAAACTTTTCCAGTATAACCGAGAATATGGGAAAAATACTTGCTGTCCACATAATAGCGCAGTGTATCGTTGGATATATCCGCTCCTTGGAGCTCTGTTTTATTTTCTTCTATTATTGCAACTGTTTCTTCACTTACATTTGTGGCAATGGTTGTTGGAATGTATTTTTGAAAAGCGTTTAAGCTCATAGCATACCGGATAGTCACTAACTTAAGCTGTTCCTCTTTTGTATATGGCTTCCCAATTTGGAAATTTTTACGGTTTTCTGGATCTTCATAGGAGCCAATTCCAAATTTTTTTTCACCACATAAATATTCCATTACTTGGTCTGGAGTGGCATTTTTTTCCTCCTCCTTTAACTCTTCAATCGTTCGATATCCATATATATCTGCAAGAAAACGAAGCTTTGAAGTTCCCTCCACTGCAAAGACAAATTCTCCCTTTTCTAATACAATATTAAAGTCATGGATAACACTGTCATGATTATCTTCAATAATTTTAATCAGTCTGTAAATCGTATCATTCATCTTAGCATTTTTTGTGTTGGAAGAATCATAGTTATCCTCCATTGTGACAGAAGGAGCTAATTCGTTGTAAGCTAAAAGCTCTCCATTTCTGTCATATATATTCCCTCTCGTGCTGGGAAGTATTTTTTCCTTTGTAATTTTTAATTCAAATCCATCCAGGTATTCTTCTCCTTTTATAATTTGAAGGTAAAATAACCTTTGAATTAAAATAATAGGAAGAATAATAAAGATGATAAACAGTACGAATAGACGAGATTTTATGACTGATAGAATGATTTCCTTCAAATCTTCAAACAAACTTGCTCTCTCTCCTTTTCTCTTTTTGTTCCAGCTTTCCATTTATCCATAAAATAAGTCGATAGAATATTAAAGTGACAAAAACTGTATAAATCACTTCCGGCAACATAATATGCGTGAAATAATATGGGAAATCCAGCCTTTTTCTCAATAAAAACAAAAAAATATAAGACACAAAGCTAAATAAAAAGTCGCTCACTGTAATCCATACCATGGGAAGCTTAATATCCTCCCTATAAAATATTTTATGGAAAAATCCATTGGCATACCCGATGTACATATAGAGAAATGCATAAAAACATAACAAATCACTGTAAAAAATGTCAATGAACAAGCCGCATAAAAACCCAACAATAAGTCCTTCTTTCCTGCCTCTCATGAACCCAAAAGAGGATGTGACAACAAGAAGAAGATTTGGAGAAATCCCCCCTAAAGCCAGCCACTGGAAAAAGGTGCATTGGAGCAAGAAGCTCATCAATATAATGAGAAAAACAACAATTTTCCTTGCCAATCCCATCTCCCCCATTCTTTCTATGAGATTATTTTAAGTCTAAAATTACAAGTACCTCTTGTAAATGGTTAAAGTCCACAGCAGGAGTCAAATACCCAGAACTTGTCAAGTTATTAGAATCTTTATGAATTTCACTTACATACCCAATTAATATTCCTGGCAAATATTTATCACTTATATTCGAAGTAACGATTTTCTCCCCTTCTTTCACTGCATCTTCCTCATCCATGAGTTGTCCAAATTCTATATATCCATCATTTAATAATTCCAGATTTCCAGATACGATCAGGCGATCAGAAGTAGCTAAGGCCATAGCGCTTACTTTACTAGAGTCATCAATAATGGAACGAACCGTAGCCCAGTTAGGCCCTACTTGGATAATACGCCCTACAAGTCCGCTTCCTGCCATAACGTTCATATCTATGGCAATGCCGTCCTCACTTCCCTTGTCAATCATAAAAACGCTAAACCAATTGCCAGGATCCTTCCCAATGACCCTTGCCCCAATTTTTTCGTAGGAAGAATACTTCTTGTCCAACTCATAAAGTTCTCTAAGACGGTTTAACTCATATTTGTCCTGCTGGAGTTCATTATTTTCAATAGTCAATTCATCAATTCTAGCTTGAAGTTCTTCATTTTGTTTGGACAATTCATTTCTATCTTTCATTTTATCTGATCGGATTGTAAACCATGTCCCAACTTTACTAATTCCTCTTTGGAAAGGTACAACAACATAACTCCCTACTGTCTCCATAGGCCCTGTAAGCCAATCTGTCGTAAATGTAATAAGCATTACTCCTATACAAAGGAGTGTCATCAAAAGCAGGACATATTTACTGGGCAAAGTAAAATATGGTTTTCTTTTTACTCTGACTTTTGTCATAATTTTTTTCCTTTAGTTAGACATTCCATGCATCGCATATGCAACAGAACGGAATTTTTCGTCTCCAATCACCTTCGCCAAACCACTTGCCACACTTTCAGCAGGATTTTCTGATAAATTTACTCTTAGACCAGTTCCTTTGCTAATGAGCTCATCCAAATGGTTTGTTTGGGCTGAGCCCCCTGTTAAGTAAACCCCTTGCCGATAAATATCAGCAGCAAGCTCTGGAGGGGTTCTCTCCAAAATGACTTTAATATTGTCAATAATAATATCAAAATGTTCTCTTAGAGCATGATCAACTAAATTTGTAGGTATTTCCCGTTCTACAGGCAGACCAGTAATAATATCCCTGCCATAAACAACAGAACCTCTTTCCTCTGTTTCCAATTCTTTTAAGTTGACTTTCACTTTCTCCGCTGTCTTTCCTCCAATAATAAGATTGTATTCTTTGCGAATCACATTTTTAATAGATTCATCAAACTTTCTTCCTCCAATTTTAATGAGTTTACTTAAGACAATTCCTCCTAAGGAAAGGATGGATATTTCTGTTGTGTCAAAGCCTATATTGACTACAAGAACTCCCTGAGCATTTTTTACATCAATGTCCAGACCTAATCCATCTGCGATCGCTTTTTCCACAACCATAATTTTTTTTGCCTTAACATTAGAACCTTTTACTAGATCAGAAAAGGCTCTCTTTTCCACCTCTGTCACATCGGTGGGCACTGCAATGTAGTAATCTGCTCCCTTGGCATTTCCCTTGGACAATTCGTTAATAAAACATTTTAAAAGTGTCTGCATATTTTTAATATCTGCAATAACCCCATTATTTACAGGATAGGTAATATGGATATTGCTTGGCGCCTTTTCATACATCTCAAAGGCGTCATCCCCATACGCAAACAATACATTTTTATTTTCAATAGCAATCATATTTTTCTCATTAAGAATCGAATTGTCCGCCCTGTTGTAAATTTTAATATTTCCAGTACCTAAGTCGATACCAAATGCGCTGTTAGCCAAACAAGCCAACCCCTTTCTCTTAAAATAGTCCCATTTCTTTTAAACTTACGTATTTGTGATCTCCAATAATAATATGATCTAAAAGAGGAATGTCCAAAATCTCCCCTGTTGTTTTCACCCTCTTTGTTGTTGATATATCCTGATTGCTTGGCGTGGGATCACCGCTTGGATGGTTATGAAGCAAAATGACATAGACAGCTCCTGCCTTCATTGCTTCTCGAAACATCTCTCTAGGAGACACTAAAGATGCCTTTACGGTTCCCTTTGAGAGAAGGAAATCTCCTGCAAACCGGTTTTTTCCATCTAGCATAACGACAACTGCCTGCTCATATTCTAAATTTCTCATAGATTCCATGTAATGGGAAGCCACATGTTCTGGAGAATTCATAAGAATTCCTGTTCTTTTCACAGCCCTTGCCATACGAATAGATAATTCAGCAATACATAGAAGCTGGACGGCCTTTACTTTGCCAATGCCATGAATTTTTATTAAATCATGAAAAGCAAGATGATGGAGCCCTAAAAGTCCCTCTTCCTTTTTTAGTAAATTTAAAATTTGACATGCCAAATCTGTGGAGCGCTGCCCCCTGACGCCTGTACGTAAAATAACAGCTAAAAGTTCTGCATCGGATAAGCTGGATGCTCCTTTACGTTCACATTTCTCATAAGGCCTTTCATTTTCTGGCAATTCTTTTACAGTTAAGTAATGCTTCATATAGTATTCCCCCTAAATTTAATATTTTCTCTCCAGACATATCAAATATGGGAAAATTTGTAATATTATTTAAAGAAATCGATAGATTATAAGGGCCAGAAGTATTCCAAGAATGCTTGCAATGGTGATCCGAATGCTTAAGCCAAAAGATAAAATGAAAATTCCTAAGTTCAATACAATAGGACTCTCAAATCCAAAGCTCTGCCCAAAACCCAGCCAATAAAAGCCTTTACTTCCTGAAGCAAGCTGTCCAATAAAACCGCCCAGGACGATTCCAGCCAATATTAATAAAAAACAGGCCCAATTATTTTTTCCAGCTGTCCTTTTCACATAAAAACCTCCATAAAAATGTTTCCTAAATCATCAAAAACCTTATCATTCTTTCCTTAAATAAGGAATCGTAAATGTATGAATGAGGAAGCATAAATATTAAATATATTAACACAAATTCTAATTTATGTATATAAATTTCCAATATTTTTATGTAGACAAGGTTTGCTAAAAAGTAAGTATTTTTGCATCTACTAGCTTTTGCAAGGACATTAATATACCGAATTTTCCGTGCTGCCATGTAAGAGCGCCTTGAAAGTAAACTGTATAGGGCGGCCTAATAGGGGCGTCAGCGCTTAGTTCTATGGATGCCCCAGAAATAAATGTTCCTGCCGCCATAATCACCTCGTTATCATATCCAGGCATTGCCCAAGGTTCTGGTGTTACAAAACTGTCTATAGGCGATGCCGACTGAATTCCCCTACAAAATGCAATGACCCCTTCTTTTTTTCCAAATTCCACAGACTGTATAATATCATGACGGTTTTCTACTCCACTTGGCTCTACACGAAATCCTAATTTTTCGTAAAGATTTGCAGCAAAAATAGCTGTTTTTAAAGCTCCTGCCACTACTGTTGGAGCCAAAAATAATCCTTGATAAAAGGAGGGAAGCACTTGAAGGGAGGCACCCACTTCTTTTCCAAGCCCTGGACTTATTAAACGATAGGAGGAATTCTCTATATATTCCTTTTTTCCTACAATATATCCCCCGATAGGCGCAAGTCCTCCTCCAGGATTTTTAATGAGGGAGCCTACTACTAAGTCCGCTCCTGCCATAAGTGGTTCTTTTCTTTCCACAAATTCTCCATAGCAATTATCTACGAGACAAATGACGTCCTCCTTTATGGATTTTATAAATTTAATTAAATCTCCAATTCTGTCCACCGACAAAGTAGGCCTTGACTGATATCCTTTTGAACGTTGAATAAGCGCCATCTTTGTCTTTCCATGAATGGAAGTTTTTATTTTTTCATAATCAAAACTTCCATCTTTTAAAAGCTCTACCTGACGATAAGTAACCCCATACTCTGCTAAGGAGCCTTTTTGGGGTCGTATTCCAATAATTCCTTCCATTGTATCATATGGTTTTCCAACAGGGGAAAACAATTCGTCTCCAGGTCTTAAATTCCCAGATAATGCTGTAGACAATGCATGGGTTCCACATGTGATTTGAGGACGGACAAGGGCATCTTCTCCCCCAAATAAAGAGGCATAAACCTTTTCCAATGTATCTCTTCCAAGATCATGATATCCATAACCAGTACTTCCATAAAGACAGGCTTCACTCACTTTATTTTCCTGCATTGCCTTTAATACTCTTAATTGATTATATTCTGATATACTATCTATTTGGTCAAATCGCTCCCTTAACCCTTCCCAAACTTGGCAGCCAAATTCATAGACCTTTTTTTCAATGCCCATGAAACCATATAAATCCATCATAAGATTTTTTCCTTTCCCAATGAAACAATGTGTTTTTCTTTTAATATTTCTATCATATAGTCTAATATTTCTTTCTGATCATAGTGAAATTGTTCTTTATTGACCCAGACGATTTCTTTTTCTCTTCGAAACCAAGTAAGTTGTCTTTTTGCAAAATGTCTCGTATTTCTTTTAATGAAAGTTATTGCCTGTTCCAGCTCCCACTTCCCTTCCAAATATTGCAATATCTCCTTGTAACCTAATCCTTGCATAGAAACCATTTGACGAAGACAGCCTTCTTCTTTTAGCTTCTTTACCTCCTCCACAAGGCCTTCCGCTATCATATGATCCACTCTCCGATCAATCCTCTCATAAAGTTCCTCTCTTGGCATATTGAGAACAAAATATGCAGCTTCATAGGGAGAGGTTTTTAAAGCTTCCTCCTCATTATGTTCTGCCATAGACTGACCTGTCTGATGATAGTATTCCAATGCGCGAATAACCCTTTTTATGTTATGGGGATGAATGTTACTTCCTGACTTTGGATCCATTTCCATAAGCATGTTATGCAAGTACTCTTCTCCCTTTTCTCTTACTGTTTGTTCTAATTGGGAACGATAAAGATTATCTGCCTGGTTTTCTTTAAAATCAATGTCGTAGAGAACAGATTGAATGTAAAATCCTGTTCCTCCTACTATGATTGGAATCCTTCCCTTTGCATATATTTCATGAATATATTGTTTTGCAAATTGTTGAAATAACACAACATGAAACCCTTCTTTAGGAGAAAGTTTATCTATTAAATAATGGGGAATCCCCCCCATTTTTTCCTTTTTTATTTTCGCTGTTCCAATATCCATTCCTCTATAGACCTGCATAGAGTCTGCTGAAATAATTTCTCCTCCAAGGCGTTTTGCTAATTGAATGGAAAGTTCTGTCTTGCCCACTGCAGTAGGCCCTGCTAGTATGATCAAAGGTTTCTTCAATAATAAAGCCCTCCCTATAATACCCTTTTAAATTTTTTCTCTAGTTCATATTTACTCATTCGAATAATTACAGGCCTTCCATGGGGGCAGTGATAAGGATTTTCCAAAGAAAGGAGCTGATCAAAAAGACTTTCCGCCTCTTGTCTGGATATTTCATGACGCCCTTTTACTGCAGCCTTACAAGAAATAGAGGCCAGCTTTTCATTTATCTGGTTTCCCCATTCTTCCTTTCCTGTTTCTAAAGTAAGTTCATCGAGAAGCTCCACAAAAAATCCCCTTCCTTCCAAGCCATATAAATTATAAGGAATAGCTCTTACTGCATATTCCCTGCCTCCAAAAGGTTCTATCTCAAACCCTAGCTTACAAAAATGAGAGGAATATTGATGAAGTACCTCTTTTTCCTTTTCCGTGACAGAAAAAATGATAGGAGGACTTATGACTTGGGAAGTTATTTCTTTGTTTTTCATATCTTCAACCATTTGTTCATATAATACTTTTTCATGGGCAGCATGTTGATCAACAATATATAAGTGCTCTTCATATTCTAAAAGCCAATATGTACCAAAAACTTGTCCAATTACCCTATGATTTTTTCTAGCTTCTTTTGTGAGAAAAGAAGGTTGAAAAATTTTTTCTTGACTGACTTCCTCAGTCATTACATGATAGTCAACAAT
>CANOLZ010000055.1 GCA_947567075.1 uncultured bacterium | reverse complement strand
CCTTTTATCCTTAAATGGCCATGAGGTTACAATGTGGTCAAAAATAGAAGAAGAAATACAAATGCTTAAAGAGGAAAGAGAGCATAAAGAAAAACTTCCAGGGGTAAAACTCCCTGAATCTATCCTTTTTACTTCAGATTTGAAAGAGGCATCCATAGAAAAGGATGTTCTTGTTTTAGCAGTTCCTTCTCCCTATACGAGAACAACGGCCAGGCTTCTAAAAGGGCTTGTGGGCAACGGGCAGATTGTCGTCAATGTAGCAAAGGGAATGGAAGAACAGACGCTTATGACTTTGTCGGAAGTCATAGAGGAGGAACTGCCCATGGCAAATGTAGGGGTTTTATCTGGGCCTTCCCACGCAGAAGAAGTGGGAAGAAAAATTCCAACAACCTGTGTCATAGGGGCAAGAGATAGAAAGACAGCAGAGTTTCTTCAAACAATTTTTATGAGTTCTGTTTTTCGAGTTTATACGAGTCCTGACAGAATAGGGATAGAACTGGGAGGAGCTTTGAAAAATGTTATTGCTTTGGCAGCGGGAATTGCAGATGGCCTAGGATACGGGGATAATACAAAAGCAGCTTTAATGACCAGAGGTTTAGCGGAAATGACCAGGTTAGGGGAAAAAATGGGAGGACAAGATGTAACCTTTTATGGACTGTCAGGCATTGGAGATTTAATTGTCACTTGTGCTAGTATGCATTCTAGAAATAGAAGGGCAGGAATGTTAATAGGACAAGGCTTTTCTCTAGACCAGGCTCAGGAAAAAGTGAACATGGTAGTGGAAGGAGTCTATGCTGTCAAGGCAGCTGTAAAACTTGCAGAGAAATATAAGGTGGAAATGCCTATTATTCAACAGGTTTACCAGGTGCTTTTTCATGGAAAAAAGGCAAAAGAGGCTGTGAATGAACTAATGTTAAGAGATAAGAAGTTAGAATATTCTGATTTGCCCTGGGAGTAATAAAATAAGACAGAAAAATGGGAGATGGCAGTTCCCCTTTTTCTGTCTTTTCTTAAACTTTTATCGAACAGCTGAAAAAATCTCACTGGCTGTGGCAGATTTGTTCATTGTATATAAATGGATGCCGTCTACGCCATGATGAAGGAGATCTTGAACTTGATGGATGGCATATTCAATCCCTGCCTTTCTTAAATCTTCTTCCCGGCCTTCATATTTAGCAATCATGTCCGAAAGTTTTTTTGGCACAGAAGAGCCAGATAAGGAAACCGTTGTCGTCAGCTGCTTGGCTGTTGTGATAGGCATAATGCCAGCAGAAATAGGAAGATGAATGTTTTTCTTTTTTGCTTCTTCTAAAAAGCGGTAGAAAAAATCATTGTTAAAAAAAAGCTGACTAATGAGAAAATCAACGCCAGCATCACATTTTTCTTTTAAATGCATAATATCAGAATCCATGCTCTCTGCCTCAAAATGTTTTTCAGGATAACAGGCTCCAGCTATTTGAAAGTCTGTATTGCTTTTGAGAAAGGTAACCATATGGGATGCATGAGAAAAAGTTTTTGTGTGAAACTGTTCATCTGTCATGTCCTTTGGGCGGTCTCCTCTTAAAGCAAGAATATGGCGGACATGGGCGGCCTTTAGCTCTTGACAGATGGAAAGCAGGGAAGTGCTGTCACAGCCTACACATGTCATATGGGCGAGCGCTTCAATATGACATGTGTTCTGTATATAAGACGCAATATCTACAGTTTTTTTGGAACGGCTGCCCCCTGCACCGTATGTAACACTAATAAAATGAGGGTGTAAATTTTTTAATGTATCCAACAACTCGTAAATAGCAGGGAAATCGCTGTCCTTTTTAGGAGGGAATACTTCTAAAGAAAAAAGGGTTTTTTCTTTTCTATAGAAATCTTTTATCATAGAATACCTCTCTTTTTTATTGATTTTTTGCTGAAAATATCGTAACATGGATTTGATACGATAGCAAGTATATTTTTATGGACTCTCTTTTAGAGTCTGATAGGTGGGAGATGGAAAAAGTTTCTAATTCCTAAATTTGGAAAGGTAGGGATATTTGTTTATGAGACAAAAGAAACAGTCAGAAGTGTTAAAAAGTTTTCAAGTAAGAACAATGATATATTTGTTCTTAGTAGTGCTATTGTTCCTGGGGGCGTTTTTTAATATAAGCGTTTTAAAAAATAATTTAGAGGGAAAAAGTGATTTGATAAAATATGCCAATCAATATCGCCTTGGATCAAAAAATTTGACAAGCAGTGTACGAGGATATGCTTCAACAGGAAATGAGAATTATTATAAGGATTATATGAATGAGCTGGAAGTAGATAAGAATAGGGATATTGCCTTAGAAAATATGAACAGGTTAGGGTTGACAGAGGAGGAATGGCAGACCATTGATCAGATTTCTACTTTTTCCAATGAATTAGTTCCTTTAGAGAAGGCTTCCATGGAAAAGGTAAAGGAAGGGAATTTGGACGGAGCTAGGGAAGATGTGTTTGGGGAAGATTACCAGACAGTCATTTTGCAAATTAACAGCTTAACAGATAAGTTCATTGGAGAGCTGGAAATAAGAAGTACGAATGAATGTAATTCTTTTTACTACATGCTTATTGGAATATTTTTATTAGGTATTATTTTCCTTGGATTTGTAGTAGTCATTTCTATAAGACTCTTGCATTTTAGCAGGAAAGAATTGATTATCCCCATTCAAAAGGTGGAGAAAAGTATGGAAGAGCTAGAGTCCGGAGAGTTAGGATATGTATGTGATTTGGAAATTAATGACACGGAGACTGGGTCTATGGCAAAGGCAATGCAAAGTACGCAAAACAGGCTGAAAGCCATTATTGGGGAAATCACAAACATATTAGGAGAAATGGCTGGAAAAAGGCTGGATTTGGCAGTTCATGAAGAATATGTGGGGGAATTTTCCAATATTCGTTCGGCCTTAGAACAAATATTGGATAATATGAATCAGGTATTCCATGGAATTATCAATGCAGCTGAAAGTGTCAATGAGGGAGCTATGCAGCTGGCCACCGTTGCTCAGGATTTGGCGGAAGGCTCCACAAGCCAGGCTTCAGATATTGACGAAATCACCCATTTAGTGAGGGGAATGAAGGAAAAGATTTATCAAAGTGAACAGCAGGCAAAGGATTCTGCTATTGCTTCGGAAAAAGTTGGAACTTCTTTGAGAACATGTGGTGAAAAAATTATGGATTTAGGATGTTCCATTGGAGATATTAGCGCTAGTTCCAAAAAAATTGGAGGCATCATTGACACAATTAATGAAATAGCAGAACAGACCAACCTTCTTGCCTTGAATGCAGCTATTGAGGCTGCAAGAGCAGGGGAGAACGGCAAGGGTTTTGCTGTTGTGGCCAATGAGGTAAAAAAATTGGCAGAAGCTTCATCAGGGGCTGTGGGAGAGACGACAAATTTGATTGAGACAACTTTACGATTAGTAGAAGATGGCAAAAAATTGGCAGATGACACAGTGGAAGAATTAGGATCCGTCATGATAAAGGCAGAAGATGCAAATGCTATGATGAAGGAAATTAGTGAGAGTGCTCGTGAAAATGTATCTTCTATAGATAAAATTAGCAAACATTTAGAAGAGGTGTCAAGTATTACAGAATCACTATCTGCCACTGCCCAACAGACAGCAGCCACAAGTGAAGAACAGACTTCCCAGATGCAGGTTCTTTATGGTATGTTAGAGGAATTTAAGCTCCGTACATAAGAATATCTTGTCAGATTTGAAAGAATGGTGTATATTGAAAGGACAGGAATGAGATGTCAGGAGGAAGACGGAAAATGAAGACCCAGTTATCTATTAAAAGTATTGTTGCCATTGGAATTGGTTCTGCATTGTTTTTTGTATTAGGGAGATTTGTAGCAATACCCAGTCCAATACCCAATACAACAATCAATATTCAATATGCTGTTTTAGGAGTGCTTGGCGTACTCTTTGGACCCATTGTAGGATTCCTCACTGGGTTAATAGGCCATGTACTCATTGATTTGTCTTGGGGAAGTCCTTGGTGGAGCTGGATAGTCGGTTCTGGTGTGTTTGGGTTTATTGTAGGAATAGTCAGTAAGAAGATTGACATGGAAGCTGGCGTTTTTGGCAGTAAGGAAATTGCTTTATTTAATGGATTCCAAATTGCAGCCCATATAGGAGCATGGGGGATGATAGCTCCAGGCCTAGATATTCTTATTTATTCAGAGCCTGTTGTGAAAGCATTTACGCAAGGCATTGCAGCAGCAATTATGAATGGGGTATCCACTGCAGTCATTGGCACTGTATTACTTATTGGATATGCAAAGACAAAGGTAGGCACTGGAAGTTTGAAAAAGGAAAACTAAATATTTTAAAAGTGAGGTCACTGGAGAACAGTGACCTTCCTTTGCTTAACATGGAGAGAGGGAACGTGGAAGAAAAATTCATATCATTTCAAGATTATACATTTCAGTATAGGGCTCAGTCAGAGCCAACTCTTAAACATATTAATTTAGATATTAAGAAAGGTGAAAGAATTGTTATTATTGGCCCGTCAGGGAGTGGAAAAAGCACTATTGCCCATAGCCTTAATGGATTGATACCCTTTAGTTATCCTGGGGAATCTATGGGATCATTGACCATTGGTGGAAAAGAAGTGAAAACCTTAAGCATTTTTGAATTAAGTCAGTATGTGGGAACAGTGCTCCAGGATACAGATGGACAATTCATAGGTATGACTGTATTGGAAGATATTGCATTTTCTATGGAGAATAATTGTGTACCCCAAGATGAAATGATACGAAAGACAAGGGAGGAAGCAGTAAAGGTTCAAATTTTGGAAAAGCTTGACGCCTCTCCTCATCAGTTGTCAGGGGGACAGAAACAAAGAGTTTCTTTGGCAGGAATTTTAGTTAATAATGTACCTGTTCTTTTATTTGATGAGCCTTTAGCAAATTTAGATCCTTATGCAGGGAAGAAGAGTATGGAATTAATTGATCAGATTCAAAAGGAGACAGATACAACCGTTATTCTTATTGAACATAGACTGGAAGATGCCCTGCATATGGGAGCAGATCGCATTATATTAATGGAGGAAGGAGAAATTGTTGCAGACGAACCTCCATCTGTCCTTTTTGCCTCTGAAAAATTGAAGGAGGCGGGAATTAGGGAACCTCTTTATATTACGGCTTTAAAATATGGAGGTTGTAAGTTGGAACCTTCTATGAAATTAGAAAAAATCCAGGATCTTTTTTTGGAAGAAGAACAAAAGAAACAAATGCGTCAATGGTTTTCTTATAGGAAGAAGGAAAAAAAAGAAGAAGAAAAACCAGTCATCCTCTCTGTAGAAGATATTTCTTTTGGCTATACAGAGGAGAAGGAAAATCTCTCCCATATTTCTTTTACTGTTAAAGAAGGAGAGATGATAAGTATAGTAGGAAAAAACGGCGCTGGAAAGAGTACAATGGCAAAAATTCTCTGTGGTTTTGAAAAACTGGAAAAAGGGGAAATTTTCATAAAGGGAAGAGATATAAAGGGAGATACTATTAAAGAAAGAGCAAGACAAATAGGATATGTTATGCAAAATCCTAATCAAATGATTTCAAAACCAATGGTTTACGAAGAAGTTGCCATGGGACTTTTGGTACAAAAAAAGCCAGAAGAAGAAATAAAAAAAAGGGTAGAAGAAAAGCTAAAAATTTGTGGACTATACTCCTTTCGTAACTGGCCCATTTCAGCTTTAAGCTATGGACAGAAAAAAAGAGTAACTATAGCTAGTATTTTAGTACAAGAGCCAGATATTCTTATTTTGGATGAGCCAACGGCAGGACAGGATTTTAGACATTATACGGAAATCATGGATTTTTTAAAAAGTCTCAATGAAAAGGGAATTACAGTTTTAATGATTACCCATGACATGCATTTGATTTTGGAATATACAAACCGATCTCTTGTTTTTGCAGATGGAAAGCTGTTAGCAGACACGACTCCTTCAACATTGTTTGGGAATCCTGAACTCATTAAAAAGGCCAGTTTAAAGGAAACTTCCCTTTATGAGTTGGCAAAACAATGCAAACTAGATGGAAAAGAGTTTATAGAATGGTTTATAGAATACGATAAGGAGGTAAGAAGGAAATGGCCGAAACCCTTGCATACATCCAACGAAAATCTTTAATTCATGACTTGACAGGAGCTACGAAGTTTTTATTCTTTATTATGTGGAGCATTGCGGCTATGATAACCTATGATACGAGAATCTTACTTGCTTTATTTGTCATTGGTATTTTTTTGTTTTATATTTCTAAGCTAAAATGGAAAGAAGTGCGATTTGCCCTTATTTTTATGTTTGTTTTAATGGGTTTTAATATGATTGGAGTATATATTTTTGGCCCAGAACAGGGAGTTGAGATATACGGAACAAGGCATGAGCTTTTTGTTATTGCAGGTCCTTATGCTGTAACTTTGGAACAGTTATTTTATATGTTTAATTTTTTGATGAAATATCTCTCGGTCATTCCCATTGCCCTTTTGTTTATTATGGCAACAAACCCAAGTGAATTTGCTTCCAGTTTAAATAAAATTGGAGTAAGTTACCGTATTGGGTATGCCGTAGCTTTAGCCCTTCGGTATATTCCAGATATACAAAGAGATTACCACAATATTTCCAAGGCTCAGCAGGCTAGAGGCATTGATTTGAGCAGAAAGGATAAGTTTTTTGATCGTCTAAAAAACTCTGCTGCCATTTTGTTTCCCTTAGTTTTATCCAGTCTTCAGGGAATTGAAGTAATTTCCAATGCTATGGAACTGAGAGGATTTGGAAAAAATAAAAAGAGGACATGGATTGTAGAACGGAAATTCAAAAAAGAAGATTACAGAGCCTTAGCCTTTGGAGCCATCCTTTTAGTTATTTCCATAATTGTCACATTTTCAGATGGAAATCGATTTTATAATCCTTTTCTTTAAAGGGATAAGCTATCCTTTTGGTCGTTTCTTTATGAGCAATCAAACATTTAGAGATGGTGTAGTTCATTTAAAATTTTTACAAGAATGCTTGCTGTCTTATTATAAAAAAATAAGTGCAAGGGATACAGCCCTATGTATATGCTGTATCCCTTGCATTTTTTTGTACAAAAAATAGGATGAGTATTTGGAAACATAAAATGAAATAAAAGGATTCTTTACAAAGGGACGAGCAAACATAAAAAAAATTTTTGTTAAGAAGAGACTAGAAAATTTTATAGACGGCCATCAACTGATAAAATTTATCAACTATTGATTTTGAGATGTAAAAAGAAAAAGAACATGTTAAAATGATCTAGGTAAATGAATTGTCGAAAAAAGGAAGAAAGAAGGGGTAAAATGAAAAAACATCAATTTTGGGCATGGTGTATGGTTGTTTGCTGCTTTATGGTTTTTTACACAGGATATAAACATAAATAAGAAGAAAGGAGAAGGATGAATATGATAGAAGCATCCACAATGAAAAAAATAGGTTTATTTTTGGGAGGAGTATTTTTTGGAACAGCTGGCGTGAAGATTCTTTCCTCACGGGATGCAAAAAAAATATATACAAAGTCTGCCGCTGTTGTCTTACGAGTGAGAGAGTGTATCTTAAAAACAACGACAAAAATTCAAGAAAATGCAGAGGATATTGTAGCTGAGGCAAAGGAAATGAATCGACAAAGGGCAGGAGAAGAAGAAATCATAGAGGAATCCCAGCCATTTGAAAAAGCATGAGAAGGAATAGAACGTGAAATTTATTATTAAACATGAAATAAGAGGCAGGATAAGAATCCATGTAGGGATAGAAAGCCTAAGCGCACAAAAAGCAGATATTCTCTGCGCATATATTTATTCCATTAAGGGAGTGACAAAGGCAAAGGTATATGAAAGAACAGGAGATGGAGTTCTCTTTTTTACTATTGAGAGAGATGAGATAATAAAGGCTTTGCAAAAGTTCTCTTTCCATGAAAGTGGGACTGAGGTAAGAAAGGAATTTGACAAAACAGGAAGGTCAATGAGCCGCTTTTATGAGGAGAAGTTAACAAATAAAGTGATTATGAGAATTCTTTCAAAATTGTTTTTTCCAAAATTTCTCCAAGTTGGTATAACTTGTATCCGTTCTATCCCTTATATAAAGGCAGCGCTTTTTTCCATAAGAAAAGGAAAAATGGACGTATCTGTTTTAGATGGAACAGCTATCTTTGTTTCTATGCTGCGCAAAGACTTTCAAACAGCAGGTTCCATTATGTTTCTTCTTGGGATTGGTGAGCTTTTAGAAGAGTGGACCCATAAAAAGTCTGTAGATGACTTGGCAAAAAGCATGGATTTAGATGTAAAAAAAGTATGGCTAAAAAAGAAGGAAGAAGAAGTTTTGGTTCCTATTGAGGAAGTCAAGGAAGGAGATCTGATTACTGTTAGAGTGGGACAGAGAATTCCTCTAGATGGTATAGTAAAAAATGGGGAAGCTATGGTAAACCAAGCCTCTTTCACAGGTGAACCCCTTCCAGTAAGGAAAGAACAAGGAGCCTATGTCTATGGGGGAACTGTGATAGCAGAAGGAGGGCTGACACTACAAGTAAAAAAACCAGCGGGAGCTACTCGATATGAAAAGATTGTAAAAATGATTGAAGAGTCAGAGAAAATGAAATCTTCAATGGAAGGAAATGCAGAGAGGTTAGCAGACAGGCTTGTCCCCTATAGTTTTCTTGGAATGGGACTGATTTATCTCCTTACAAGAAATGTTACAAAGGCTCTCTCTGTCTTAATGGTAGATTTTTCTTGTGCATTGAAACTTTCTATGTCTTTATCTGTCCTCTCTGCCATGAGAGAGTGCAATGAGCATAAAATTATGGTAAAAGGTGGAAAGTATTTAGAGGCAGTGGCAAAGGCAGATACGATTATTTTTGATAAAACAGGAACTTTAACAAAGGCCCAGCCAGAGCTTGTGGAAATCATTACCTTTGGAAATCAAAATAGAAGAGACATGTTGAGAATGGCCGCCTGTTTAGAAGAACATTTTCCCCACTCAATAGCGAACGCTGTTGTAAGACAGGCAGAAAAAGAACAGTTGTCTCATAAAGAAATGCATAGTAAGGTAGATTATATTGTAGCCCATGGCATTTCTTCCTAT
Organism: uncultured bacterium; assembly: GCA_947567075.1. Lineage (GTDB taxonomy): Bacteria > Bacillota > Clostridia > Lachnospirales > Lachnospiraceae > MGBC165282. The sequence continues at coordinate 4,991 of CANOLZ010000055.1, read as the reverse complement.
GTGAATGGAGAAAAAGTATGTATTGGAAGCAGCCACTTCATCTTTGATGATGAAAAGGTAAAAATACCAGAAGGGGAAGAAGAAAAATTTCATTCTCTTCCAGAACAATATTCCCATTTGTATTTAGCGGCAGGAGGAAAGCTGGCTGCAGTTCTCTGTATCCAAGATCCTTTAAGGGAAGAGGCTCCTTTTGCTGTAGCTATGTTAAAAAAATGGGGGACAAGGATTGTCATGATGACAGGAGACAGCGATAGAACGGCAAAGGCAGTGGCAAAAGAGGTAGGGGTAGACTGGTATTGTTCAGAAGTGCTGCCAGAGGACAAAGCTCAGTTTGTGGAAGAGGAGAAAAGAAAAGGAAGGAATGTAGTCATGATTGGAGATGGGATCAACGACTCGCCTGCCTTGTCAGCAGCCCATGCAGGCATCGCCATTGCTGAGGGGGCTGAGATTACTAGAGAAATTGCGGACATTATTTTATTGGAGAACAATTTAAGAAAGCTCATTTATTTAAAGAAAATGAGCTGCCAGCTTATAAAAAGAATGAAAGGGAATTATCGGTTTATTGTCTCTTTTAATTTAGGTCTAATTCTTTTGGGGACAGCAGGAATACTAAGTCCCTCTGTCTTAGCTCTGCTCCACAATAGTTCCACCTTAGCTATTGGATTAAAAAGTATGACGAATTTATCAAAGGAGGAAGAAGATATTCTATTGGAAGAGGATTTTTGCATTTAAACAGTCCTTGTTAAAAGAATGGGAGGAAAGATGTGGAGGCAAACCCTCGTTTATCTTTCCCTTTCCTAAAGATTTTCCTCACTGAAATTTTGGGATACATGGTGTTTAATGGCACTAAAGCTTTCAGAGCTAATCACATGTTCCATACGGCATGCGTCTAAAGCTGCTATTTTTTCGTCCACGCCTAGAGCAATAAGCCATCGGGACAGCAGTGTATGACGTTCATAAATGGTTTCAGCAATTTGGCGCCCTTTTTCTGTCAATGTAATATAGCCTTTGGAATCCATAAGAATATATCCATTTTCCCTTAAGTTTTTCATTGCCACGCTGACACTAGGCTTTTTAAACTCTAATTCATTCACAATATCAATGGAGCGTACATCTCCAATTCTCTGGCCTAATATTAAAATGGTTTCCAAGTAGTTTTCTGCTGATTCCTGTATTTTCAAAGAAATTGCCTCCTCTCATACTTTACTTATAAAAGTGAATAGTAACAGAATAACATATTTATGAAGGTTTTTCAAACAGAACCTATTGACAAAACAGTTAGTTAGTGCTAATCTATTGTTGGTTAGAAATTGCTAACTGTTTTGTGCTTTGATTTACAGAATAATGGAACAAACTATATAAAAAAGTTTTAATTAGTATGGAAAAGGAGTGATGAGTATGCCTTTAACAATGGCAAAAGCAGGTGAACATAATTTTATAAAGAAAGTAGGAGGAAAAGAAGAAACAAGACATTTCTTAGAAAAGTTAGGATTTGTAGTAGGGGGAATGGTTACAGTTGTTTCTGAAAACAGGGGTAATATGATTGTGAATATTAAAGATTCCAGAGTAGCTATAAGCAGAGAGATGGCAAATAAAATTCTAATATAGGTATAGAAGGGAGCTGTTCGTATGCAGACATTGAAAGACGTAAAATGTGGAGAGACGGTGAAGGTAACAAAATTGACAGGCACAGGCCCTGTGAAGAGAAGAATTATGGATATGGGTATTACGAAAAATATTAATATTTATGTAAGAAAGGTTGCCCCCTTAGGAGATCCTATGGAAGTTACTGTAAGGGGATATGAATTGTCCTTGCGTAAAGGAGATGCAGAGATGATCCAGGTAGAGGCAGTAGAATGAATGGTTTTTTTAGATGTAAGAGTTAGCTATAACTAATATATATGGGAAAATTAAAAAAAGGAGGAAGAGAAATGTCCATAAAAATTGCCCTTGCTGGAAATCCAAATTGTGGAAAAACTACACTTTTTAATGCATTGACTGGCTCTAACCAATTTGTTGGGAATTGGCCGGGAGTGACCGTAGAAAAAAAAGAAGGAAAGTTAAAAGGTTACAAAGACATTATTATTATGGATCTTCCAGGAATTTATTCTTTGTCACCTTATACATTAGAAGAAGTAGTGTCGAGAAACTATTTAATAAAGGAAAGGCCAGATGCCATATTCAATATTGTAGATGGAACAAATATAGAGAGAAATTTATATTTGACTACCCAGCTGCAAGAATTAGGCATTCCTATGATTGTTGCAGTAAATATGATGGACATTGTCAGAAAAAATGGGGATGAGATTTACATTAGCAAATTATCAAAAGAGTTAGGCTGTCCTGTTGTGGAGATTTCTGCCTTAAAGGGGACAGGGATAAAAGAAGCAGTCCAAAAGGTAGTGGAAGCTGGGGGAAAAAAATCTTCTTTTTCTTTACTACATACTTTTGGAGAAGATGTGGAAGAGGCCATTATTTCTATAGAAGAAAAGCTAAAAGGTTTTGTGGAGGAATCTCAGAAACGTTTTTTTGCCATTAAGCTTTTTGAGAGGGATGAAAAAATAAAAGAGGAGATTGGATCAGCCATTCACATAGAAGAAATCATTAAAACAGTAGAAGAAAAAATGGATGATGATGCAGAAAGCATGATTACCAATGAGCGTTATCAGTATATTTCCCATCTTATCAAAGATTGTTATAAGAAGAAGAATCATGAAAAGCTCACTATTTCCGACAAGATTGATAAAATTGTAACAAATCGTTTTTTGGCTCTTCCAATTTTTGCAATTATTATGTATATTGTTTATTATGTGTCTGTGACCACTGTTGGAACATTTGCCACAGATTGGGCTAACGATGGAGTATTTGGGGAGGGGTGGTCCCTTTTTGGATTGTGGATACCAGGCATTCCAGAGATCGTTGGGGGAGCCTTAGAAGGAATTGGATGTGCCGATTGGTTGTCTGGGCTTATTTTAGATGGCATTGTAGCAGGGGTAGGGGCTGTTTTAGGATTTGTTCCTCAAATACTTATTTTGTTTATTTTCCTTGCTTTTTTGGAAGCATGTGGCTATATGGCTAGAGTGGCATTTATTATGGACCGTATTTTTCGCCGGTTTGGATTGTCAGGAAAATCCTTTATCCCTATGCTTATCGGTTCAGGGTGCGGCGTCCCTGGAATTATGGCGTCTCGTACTATTGAAAATGAAAGAGATCGAAGGATGACCATTGTGACAACAACCTTTATTCCCTGCGGCGCAAAACTTCCTATCATCGCCATGTTTGCAGGAGCAGTTTTCGGAGGTTCTCCATGGGTGGCTCCTAGCGCTTATTTTGTAGGTATTGGTGCAGTTGTCCTTTCTGGCATTCTATTAAAAAAGACAAATTTATTTTCTGGAGATCCAGCTCCTTTTGTAATGGAACTCCCTGCTTATCATATGCCTACCTTAGGCAATGTATTGAGAAGTATGTGGGAAAGAGGATGGTCTTTTATTAAAAAAGCGGGAACCATTATTTTATTGTCCACTATTTTTGTATGGTTTGCAAGCAGCTTTGGATTTGAGAATGGTGGATTTGGCATGGTTGAGGACACAGGAACAAGCCTTCTTGCCGCATTAGGAACTGCTCTTTCATGGATTTTTATTCCAGTTGGTTTTGGAGACTGGCAATCCACAGTCGCTGCTATTACAGGACTAGTTGCCAAAGAAAACGTAGTAAGTACATTTGGGGTGCTTTTCCATATTGGGGAAGTGGCAGAAGACGATATAGGACTTTTAAATGCAATTTCTTCTCATTATACGGTCATTGCCGCCTATTCTTTTATGGTATTTAATTTGCTATGTGCTCCCTGCTTTGGGGCAATGGGCGCTATCAAAAGGGAAATGAACAGTAGAAAATGGTTTTGGTTTGCTGTCCTTTATCAGACAGGACTTGCCTACTGTGTATCATTATGTATTTATCAGTTTGGGCTTCTCTTTACAGGACAGGGATTTGGCATATGGACGATTGTGGCCATTATTCTTTTCATAGGATTTATCTATTTGCTTTTCCGTCCATATAAAGAAAGAAATACATTAGAAGTAAAATTTATGGCTAAGGCGAAAGCTTAATCAAGTATGGAAAATTTGAAAGGAAAAGAGATAAAAGAACTTTCTGGAAATAGTCCTTTTATGGGAAGAGCAACAGATATAGAAAGGAGGGAGACAGATGACATTTTTCATAAATAATGGGGGGACTCTTTTCGTTGGATTTCTTGTTCTTGTTATGATATTTTTTGCAGCAAGAAGTATTATAAAAGGAAAAAAATCGTGTTCAGGATGTGGTGGAGGTTGTACAGGATGCAGCAGTTCTTCTATCTGCCATAAATAGCAGGAGGTGGGAGAGAAGATGGACCAAAAAGGAAATGTATCTTTTATAACGGTCATTCATCAAAAGGATAAAATTATAGAAATGCTTAAGGAAAGGGGATGCCGCATAACAAGCCAAAGGCAGCTTATTATAGATACAATATTAAAAAATGAATGTTCCTGCTGTAAAGATATTTATTATAAGGCAGTGAAAAAGGATCCTTTACTGGGCATTGCTACTGTATATCGGATGATAAAAACGTTAGAAGACATTGGAGCGATAGATAGAAGAAATATGTACAAAGTTTTCTGCTCTTTAGAGTGCACCTTAGAAAGTGCATGTATTATCAATATGAGAGATAAAAGTCAATTGGCTTTATCTGGTGTGGACTGGGCTAATGTAATGGAAAAGGGGCTAAAAGAAGCAGGATATATTCAAGATCAGGAAATTGAGTCCATTGAGATGAGAGGCTGTCCTCATCCTTCCAATGTTTTTTGTTCATAAAAAGAGACAAAGTAATCCTCCTTCATCAAGGAAGCAGGATTACTTTTTTGTTATGGGCAAGGTTCTGTTTTAAACAGGGAGTTTTTCGTGATCCGAAAAATGGAGTGTTTGAAACAAATAAATCACCTGCTCTGGCCAGCATC
>CANOLZ010000054.1 GCA_947567075.1 uncultured bacterium | reverse complement strand
TGCCTATGAAGTTTCTAAAAAATTATCCGATTTGGGGAGAATAATCGGGATAGATCAAGACGATGCGGCGATTTTAGCCGCAAAGAATCGTCTAAAGGAATTTGGCAGTAAGGTCACTTTTATCCGAAGTAATTACTGCCATATGAGAGAAGAACTTTTAAAGTTCCATATTACAGGTGTAGACGGAATACTCCTAGATTTGGGTGTTTCTTCCTATCAACTTGATGAAACAGAAAGGGGCTTCTCTTATGGGAAAGACGCTTTACTGGATATGCGGATGGACAGAAGAAACCCTTATACAGCAAAAAGCATAGTGAATGGGTATAGCGAACAAGAGCTTTATAGAATGATACGTAATTTTGGGGAAGAAAAGTTTGCAAAAAATATTGCAAAGCATATTGTAGCATTCCGTAAAACAAAGGAGATTAACACAACAGGAGAGTTAGTGGAAATTATCAAAGGCGCTATTCCTATGAAAGTACAAAAGACAATGGGCCATCCGGCAAAGCGGACATTCCAGGCTATCCGCATTGAGTTGAATCAAGAACTGGACGTTTTGAAAAATTCTTTGGAGGATATGATAACACTATTAAATCCAAGTGGTAGACTATGTGTTATAACATTCCATTCCTTAGAAGACCGGATTGTAAAAAGTATATTTCGAAGGAGCGAATATCCATGTACATGCCCGCCAGATTTTCCTGTCTGTATATGTGGGAAGAAATCTTTGGGACAAGTTGTAACAAGAAAGCCTATTGTTCCAGGCAAGGAAGAGATTCAGGAAAATAAAAGGGCAAAAAGCGCTAAACTTCGTATTTTTGAGAGGAGCATATAATTGTTAGAAGGTTAGAATGAGAAAGAAGTGGGAAGTAAAATGTTGAGAAGACATCCAGTAAGTCAAAGGGGAAAAAATGTAACAAGGAAACATTTTGCATATGTGGAAGGAAATACAGTCAGAAAGCTTGAAACAGTTCCAAGAAAATTAGAAGAAGAGAGAAAAAAGCAAATAAGCCATCGGACGAGAAAAAATCGGGAAAAGGCGGCTCATATGAATCCAGGATATGTGTTGTTCTTAAGTGTGGCTATTTTAATTACTGGAATTGTTTTCATCCAATATTTACAAATTCAGTCTGATATTACAAACCGTTTAGAAAATATCGCTTCTTTAGAATCTCAGTTCAATGCCTTAAAGACAGGTAATGATGAAGAATATAATCGTATATTAGGTACAGTAGATTTAGAAGAGGTAAAGAGGGTTGCCATGGAAGAGCTGGGTATGACATATGCAAAAGATGGACAGGTTATTGTATTTCAAAGCGAGGAAAGTGATTTTGTAAGACAATATATAGACATTGAGTAGAGAGGAAATGCAAAAGCTGTAATGGAAAAGTCCTATACAGCCCAGGAGTGAAGAATGACATGGCGCAAAGAAGTGAAGAACCAAAACGATTTACATTAAGAATGCAAAAGAAGCTGGCAGTATTATTTATATTTATACTGTTGGCTTTTATCACATTAAGTGTAAGATTGTACGCAATTACAAGGGATGACGGAACAAAATATAAAAGGCAGGTATTATCTCAGAGAGGCTATGACAGTAAAACCATTCCTTTTCGCCGAGGAGATATACTGGACAGAAAAGAATTGAAGCTGGCTGCTAGTGACAAGGTGTATAATGTAATATTAGATGCCAAAATCATCATGGAAAAAGAAGAAAAAAAACCAGGCACCTGTCTGGAACCTACGATTGGAGCCTTAACAGATTGCTTTGGCATTGACGGAAAGGAAGTAAGAGAATATATTGCAGCCAATCCCTCTTCTAGTTATAAAATATTAAAAAAAGTTGTATCCTTTGATGACAAAACCCGTTTTTTGGAAATGCAAAAGGGGGATGGAACAACAGCAACAGGGATAAGCGGGGTTTGGTTTGAGGATTCTTATATCCGTACTTATCCTTATGGCTCTCTTGCAGCAGACGTCATAGGATTTGCAAGGCAGGACAATGTAGGAATGAACGGATTAGAGGAATATTATAACAATACTCTGAATGGTTCCAATGGAAGAGAGTATGGATTTTTAAATAATGATTCCAATTATGAAAGAACATTAAAGCCTGCCGTTGATGGAAAAACATTAGTTACATCTATAGACATGAATCTTCAAACAATTGCTGAGAAGCATATAGGGGCTTTTAATAAAAAACATGCTGGAGAGTTTCGAGAAGGAGAAGATGGCAGCATAAACACAGGAGTTATTTTAATGGATCCTGATAATGGGGAAATTCTGGCTATGGCAAGTGCACCTGGATTTGATTTAAACGATCCATGGAATGTGGGAAAAGTTATGACAGAAGGAGAGGCTGCAACTGCCTCTGAGGAAGACAAACAAAATGCCCTATACGATCTTTGGAAAAATTTTTGTATTTCCTATGCTTTTGAACCAGGATCCACAATGAAGCCTTTTACCATTGCAGCAGGATTAGAGTCAGGAAAGCTTTTAGGAAACGAGGGATATGACTGTCAAGGGTTTTTAGAAGTAGGCGGATGGAAAATTAGGTGTAATAATAAAATGGGACATAAGTTTCAGACTTTATCCGATGCCATGGCCAATTCCTGCAATGTTGCTTTAATGAGAGTTGGAGAAAAGATGGGAAAGACTACCTTTATGGACTATATGTTTGAATTTGGCTTTGGCTTAAAAACAGGCATTGACTTGACAGGGGAACCGAATACAAGCACCCTCATATTTAAAGAAGAAACAATGACCCCTACAGATCTTGCCATAGGTTCCTTTGGACAGGGATTTAATGTGACAATGATTGAAATGATTACAAGCTTTTGTTCTCTTATAAATGGAGGATATTTCTATGAACCCCATGTAGTGAAGAGAGTAATCAACAGTGATAAGGTGACATTACAAGACATAGAACCAAGAGTGCTAAAGCAGACTATTTCTGCAGAAACTTCTGAAAAGATTGTGGAATATCTAGATAATGCAGTGGCAAATGGAACAGGAAAGAATGTAAGGCCTGCAGGATATACAGTGGGAGGAAAGACAGGGACAGCAGAACGCTATCCTAGAGACAAGACAAACTATGTCGTATCCTTTATAGGCTATGCCCCTGCGTCTACCCCAGAAATTGCCATTTATGTTGTTGTAGACAGGCCTAATGTAGATAAGCAGGACAGTGCTTCCTATGCTGTGGAGATTGCTAAAAATATTCTGACAGAAGCCCTGCCTTATTTGAACATTCCAGTGACGGAGACAATATCTCAAGAGGAGATGGAGGAGCTGTCTGCATTTGAGTCTACCTTTTCCACAAGCGTTATGGGAATATTGGAAGATAAAGAGGAAGAAGAGGGGCAGGAGGGGCAGGAGTCTCAAGAGGAAAGTAAGGAAGAAGGAGAGGAAAAGGAGGAGGAGAGAGATGACATCCAATATGATCCTGAAACAGGATATGCCCTTGACCCAGAGACAGGAGAGTTTTTAGATCCCGAAACAGGAGAAAGTATTGAGAATACTTCAGATTTAGGAGGAGCAGGAAGTCCAGTTCCAAAACAAGAGGATCAGGATGAGGAAACAGAAGTTCCCTGGTAAAATGTAAGGAGAAGGATGAGACAACGCATAACCTCATAAAAGGTGTAATAAATTATAGTAAGCACTTTTATGAGGTTTCCCATGTTAAAAAATAAAACCTATAACCGAAAGAAAATATGGATTATTTTTGTCTGTTGTTTGACAGCCATTTTGGGTCTAGGCGCAAGACTTGTCCACCTTATGATTTTTAAATCAGAATATTATATGGAAAAGGCAGAATCTCTACACGAAAGGGAGAGGGATATTAAAGCGGCCAGAGGAAAAATTGTAGATTCTAAAGGAGTCATTTTGGCAGATAATAAAACAGTGTGTACCATTTCTGTTATACATAGCCAGATTAAAGAGGCAGAAAAAGTAATTGAAGTGTTGGCAAAAGAGTTGGAATTAGACGAGGAAACAGTTCGAAAAAGAGTAGAGAAGTTTTCTGCCATAGAAAGAATTAAAACAAATGTAGAAAAAAGTATAGGAGATAAGATCAGAAGTTACAATTTAGCTGGGGTAAAAGTAGATGAGGATTATAAAAGGTATTATCCTTTTGGCTCTCTGGCTTCCAAAGTAATTGGCTTTACAGGAGGAGATAATCAAGGAATAATTGGATTAGAAGTCATTTATGAGGAATATTTAAAAGGAAAAAATGGAACAATTCTTACTATGACCGATGCCAGGGGGGTAGAGCTCTCTGAGCAGGGGGAAAGCAGAGTAGAGCCAATAAACGGAAATACTTTACGCCTAAGTTTGGACAGCAATATCCAAAAATATGGGGAACAGCTGGCAAAAAAGGCTATGGAGGCAAAAGGAGCAGATGGAGTAGGAATTCTTGTCATGAATCCTCAAAATGGTGAAATTATGGCTATGGTAAATGTTCCTGAATTTGATTTAAACGATCCCTTTACTTTACCTGTTGGAATGGATAGTTCTTTACTCACAAACGAAGAAAGACAGGATGCCTTAAATAAAATGTGGAGAAATGGCTGCATTAATGATACGTATGAGCCTGGTTCAACCTTTAAAATTATTACGGCAGCAGCTGGATTGGAATCCAAGTTAGTATCTATACATGACCGCTTTCACTGTCCTGGATTTATTGTTGTAGATGATAGAAAAATACGGTGTCATAAAGTAGGAGGACATGGGGCTGAAGATTTTATTGACGGAATAAAAAATTCGTGTAATCCTGTTTTTGTAGATGTAGGGCTGCGTATAGGGCCTGAGAAATTTTACAATTACTTTAAGCAGTTAGGACTGCTGACAAAAACAAATATTGATCTTCCTGGAGAGGCTGGAACGATTATGCACAAGGAAGAAAATATTGGACCAGTAGAGCTGGCTACCATTTCTTTTGGTCAGTCCTTTCAGATTACTCCCATTCAGCTGGCAACGACGGTAAGTTCTATTATTAATGGAGGGACGAGAGTAACCCCTCATTTTGGCGTTGCAGTGGAAGACGAAAATGGAAAAATAATAAAAAAGTTCCATTATGAGGAAAAGAAACACATAATTTCAAAAGAAACATCAGAAACAATGAAGGAGCTTCTTGAGAAAGTCGTGTCAGAGGGAAGTGGAAAAAATGCTTATATTGAAGGATATAAAATTGGGGGGAAGACAGCTACAAGTCAAACGCTGCCAAGGGGAAGCGGTCGCTATATTTCTTCTTTCCTAGGATTTGCTCCAGCTGACAATCCCCAAATACTGACTCTTCTTATTATTCATAATCCTCAAGGAGTATATTATGGGGGGACGATAGCAGCGCCCCTTGTAAAAGAGCTCTACGAAAATATTCTCCCTTATTTAGAAGTTGAAAAAGAAGAGATCTCCATCTCCAAAAGTAGTTGATTCCTGGAGATAGAACAATTATACTAATTTATAGTATAAAATACAGGGGTATCCGATAATGGCAGACGAAAGAACATAGAGGTGTGGAAATGGAATATAAGATAGTAATACCAACCCTTATTGCATTTGCAGTTAGTGTTGTTTTAAGCCCAATTGTCATCCCTTATTTAAGAAGGTTGAAGGTAGGGCAGACAGTGAGGGAAGACGGACCCCAGACACATTTAAAAAAGTCAGGAACTCCCACAATGGGGGGAGTGATTATATTAGCTGCTGTCACCATAGCTTCTCTACTATATTTAAGAAATTACCCTAAAATCATTCCTGTTTTATTTGCAACCCTGGGATTTGGATTAATAGGATTTTTAGATGATTATATTAAAGTTGTGATGAAACGTTCCATGGGGCTTCGAGCCTGGCAGAAGATGGTTGGAGAGATTTTAGTGACAAGTATTTTATATGTATATATTGACCGTTATACAGATGTTAGCTTTGCAATGAGGATTCCTTTTGTGTCAGGCCAATACTTGAGTATTGGGGCATTTACTCTTCCCTTCTTTTTTGTTGTAATATTAGGGACAGTGAATGGAGCAAATTTTACAGACGGACTAGACGGCCTTGCATCTTCTGTAACAGTTCTTATTGCTACTTTTTTTACTGTAGTAGCTATTGGATTCAACAGTGGGATTGAACCCATTACATGTGCAGTCGTAGGAGCTTTGCTAGGGTTTTTACTTTTTAATGTACATCCAGCGGCAGTATTTATGGGGGACACTGGTTCTCTGGCTCTTGGAGGTTTTGTAGCAGCCGTAGCTTATATGATGCAGCTGCCATTGTTCATTCTTATTGTAGCCTTCATTTATTTGGCCGAAGTATGTTCTGTCATAATTCAAGTATGCTATTTTAAAATCTCTGGTGGAAAGCGTTTCTTTAAGATGGCTCCTGTCCATCATCATTTTGAGCTAAGCGGGTGGGCAGAGACAAAGGTTGTTGCATTATTTTCCATTGTAACAGCTGTCCTATGCCTTGTAGGTCTATTGGCATTATAAAAAAATGACATTATGGAGGATGACAATGAATTGGAATGAAAAAAAGGTATTGGTAGTGGGAAGTGGAATCAGTGGAATAAGCGCCACCTGTCTTTTGGGGAAAATGGGAGCTTTTCCTTATTTATTTGATGAAAACAAACAGAAATCCAGAGAACAATTAATCAAGGAAACAAAGGGATACCCAAAAAAAATCATCTTGGGAGAACTGCCAGATAAGGAGCTTGATGAGATAGAACTTGGGATTTTCAGTCCAGGGGTGCCAGCAGACTCACCTTTAGGAAAGAAACTAAGGGAAAAGAAAATTCCCATTTGGGGAGAAGTAGAGCTGGCTTATGCCTGCTCAAAAGGTAAGGTCATTGCCATTACAGGAACAAATGGAAAAACAACGACAACAGCTCTTGTTGGGGCCATAATGAAAAGTTCTTTTGAGGAAGTGTACGTTGTAGGCAATATTGGCATTCCTTATACACAAATAGCAGAGAAAACAGGAAAAGAAGCAGTAAGTGTTGCGGAAATCAGCAGTTTTCAGCTGGAAACAATTCATTCTTTTCGTCCCAAAGTAGCTGCCATACTGAATATAACCCCAGATCATTTAGACCGTCACCATACAATGGATAATTATATAGCTATGAAAGAAAGAATTGGAGAAAACCAGACAAAAGAAGATGTTATGGTCTTGAATTTCGACGATCCTATCCTAAAAGGGGCTGGAGAAAGGGCAAAAGGAAGAGTGCGGTATTTTAGCCGCAAAAACAAACTGGAAGATGGAGTATTCCTGGAAAAAGATAGTATTTTGTATAAGGAAGGAGGTTTCCTAAGAGAGGTTTTGAAAATTGGAGAGTTAAAGCTTTTAGGGGAACATAATGTGGAAAATGTTATGGCAGGGCTTTTAATTGCTCTAAGCTTTGGAGTATCTCTAGACTGTGCAAAAAAAGTTATCAAAGAGTTTCAGGGTGTAGAGCATCGCATTGAATTTGTGGCAGAAAAAAAAGGAGTTTCCTACTATAATGACTCAAAGGGAACAAATGTAGACGCTGCCATAAAAGGAATTAAAGCAATGAGGAGGAAAACAGTTTTAATTGGAGGAGGCTATGATAAAGGAGCCAAGTATGATCAATGGATCCAGTCCTTTGAAGGGAAGGTTAAACATTTAATTCTCATGGGACAGACAAAGGAAAAGATTGCAGCTTGTGCAAAAAAACATGGTTTTTCCTCCATTGACCTTGTAGATACTTTAGAGGAAGCAGTAAATCTCAGTGCAAACAGAGCTTGCCCTGGAGAAGCTGTCTTACTATCTCCAGCTTGTGCAAGCTGGGGAATGTTTTCCAATTATGAAGAAAGAGGAAAGCAATTTAAAGATTATGTGAATCATCTAAAGGAGGATTAAATGGCCCATAGAGCTGGAATCCAAAAAAGGAAAAAGAGAATAAGGTATATGCCAAAGACAAAAGAAGGAATAAGAACGAGAACAAAAACAGAGTTTTTTTTTGATTATACTCTTTTGTTTGCCATTGTTTTCTTACTCTGTTTTGGGCTTGTTATGCTCTATAGCGTAAGTTATTATGACGCAAGCCTAAATAAGGGAAGTTCTACCTGGTATTTGCGAAAACAGGCTTTTGCTTCTGTTTTAGGACTCATTGGGATGATGGTGGTGGCTAATATTGACTATCACTTCTGGCAGAAATTCGCAGTGCCTGCTTACATAGTGTCGGTTATTTTAATTTTACTTGTGAAAACAAAGTTGGGAATTACGGCAAATGGAGCTACAAGATGGATTAGTATTTTTGGCCTCTCCCTACAGCCAGCAGAAGTGGCAAAGTTGGGCATGATTGTATTTTTTGCCAGTATGATTTGTAAAATGGGTGGGGCTATTCGAACGAGGAAGGGTATTATGGTTCTTTTAGGAAGCGCTGTCCCTATTGCCCTTCTCATATATATAGTAACAAGAAACTTAAGTTCTGCTATTATTATTTGTGGCATTGTTATTTTGATGTTGTTTGTGGCAAGTCCCCATTATAAATATTTTATTTTAGGAGGAGTAGGCGTTCTTGGCATAGCCTCTGCAGTTGTTATTGTGGTATCTCAGGGACTTTTGCCAGAAGGGGCATCTTTTCGTCTTACAAGGGTGCAGGCTTGGATGAACCCAGAAGCTTATCCAACAGATCAAGGTTTTCAGACCCTTCAAGCATTGTATGCTATTGGATCAGGAGGAATTTGGGGAAAAGGCCTTGGAAAAAGTATGCAGAAGCTGGGATTTTTGCCAGAGGCTCAAAATGATATGGTATTTTCTATTATTTGTGAGGAATTAGGATTATTTGGCGCTTTTTCTATTATTATGCTTTTTTTGCTTATTATTTGGAGATTTATGGTTATCGCAAATAATGCCCCAGATTTATATGGAGCCTTGCTTGTTGTGGGAATACTAGGACATATTGCTATTCAAGTTATATTAAATTTAGCTGTTGTAACAAATACAATACCAAATACAGGAATCACTCTTCCCTTCATTAGTTATGGAGGTTCTTCCATATTATTTCTATTAACAGAAATTGGTTTGGCCTTAAGTGTTTCTAGAGGGATCCGGTTGGAAAAGTAAAAAGGCAAGTTCCCTTTTTCAAGTTTAGCCATATAATATGATAGATGTTTTCCTTAAACAAAGAATGTAAGAGGGTGAACAATTGACTTCTATCGAAATGTATGGCGGAAAACCTTTATGTGGAGAAATAGAGATACAAGGATCAAAAAATGCAGCTTTGCCTATACTGGCAGCTACAATTTTGATAGATGGAATTACTATACTTCATAACTGTCCTAAAATATTGGACATTTTCTATATGGTAAAAATATTGGAAAGTCTTGGCTGCAAGGTTTTGTGGGAAGGACATAGAATAGAGGTAGATGCAAGATCTTGTAAAAAAATATGTGTGCCAAAAGAATATGGGGGAAGAATGCGTTCCTCCGTTATGCTTCTTGGTCCTCTTTTAGCAAAGAAAAAAGAGGCTTTTCTTCCTTATCCAGGGGGATGTGTCATTGGTACAAGGCCCATAGACCTTCATATGAAGGCATTATCTTCTATGAATATTTTTTTTAAGGAAGAGGGGCCCTGGATCCATGCAAAAGGAGATCCTATTTTGGGTGGTAAAATAGTTTTAGATTTTCCAAGTGTAGGAGCGACGGAAAATATAGTGCTGGCATCTGTGTTGGCCAATGGGATAACTAGGCTTGAGAATGCTGCAATGGAACCAGAGATAACAGAGCTTTGTTGTTTTTTGACAAAGGCGGGAGCAAAAATACAGGGAATAGGCACTTCGGTTTTAGAAATCCATGGCGTAAAAGAGCTTAAGGGAGTGGAGCACACTATCGAAGCAGACCGTATTGTGGCAGGCACTTACTTATTTGCAGCATTAGGGACAAGAGGACAGGTACTTTTACAGAATGCACCAGTAAGACAAATGAAAGCTACCCTTGAAGTTGCCCAAAAGATGGGGGCGCTCCTTTGTGAAAAAGATGGCGATCTTTTTGTAGATGGAAAAAATGCCTGGGAAAGAATACCTTATATAAAAACAGAGATTTACCCTGGGTTTCCCACAGATCTCCAGTCTCCTCTATTGTCTGTTTTAAGTGTGGCAAAGGGAACAAGCGTTGTAGAGGAAACGATTTTTGAGAGCCGGTTTAAAGTAGTTGAAGAGTTCAGAAAGCTAGGAGCCTTTATGGAAATAGAGGGACCGAAAGTTATGATTCATGGAAAAGAAAGACTTAACGGCTGTTGCCTAAAGGCACAAGAGCTTCGGGGAGGTGCAGCCTTGGTAATTGCTGGTTTAATTGCCAAAGGAAAGACAAGAATTATCCAAACCCAATATATAAAAAGAGGCTATGAGGATATTTGCAGAGATTTAAGAGCATTAGGGGCGAACATTTTTTATTCGTGAAGTTAGATAAATGTGAGAAGAACTATAAAATCAGAAATTTTAAATCTTTCAATGGATTGTTAGCGCCTCTAGAAGGCCATAGATGGAAATAGGAAAGCGGGCTTAATCATGATGAAAGGTATCAGATATAGAAATGTGGATAGGGATAGCGCTGCTGCCATTTTCCCTGAAGATTCCTATGGGAGGAACAGTAAGCAAAGGAATATAGGCTTGATTGTGACCCTTTCATTAACAGTTTTTATAATTGCTTTTGCATTTATATGGTATTACTACGAAGTGACAGAGGTGACGGTCACTGGCAATGAGCATTATACAGAAGAAGAAATCAAAGAAATGGTTATGGAAGGATGGTATGGAAGGAATTCTCTTTTTCTTATGTTGAAATATAGAAACAAAAGCATAAAAAATATTCCTTTTATTGATTCCATGGATGTGGAGATTCAATCTCCACATTCTGTTACCATTCATGTTTATGAAAAATCTCTGGCAGGCTATATTGAATACTTAGAGAAATATATGTACTTTGACAAGGATGGAATGGTCGTTGAAAGTTCTTCCTCTCCTACAGAGGGAATTCCCCTTGTAACAGGGCTAAATTTTAATCATGTAATTATGAATGAACCTCTTCCAGTACAAAATAAGAATATTTTTAAGATGATTTTAAATATTACCCAGCTCCTTACAAAGTATCATATTATGACAGACCGTATTTATTTTAGTTCCCACTTAGAAGTAACCCTTTATTTTGGACAGGCCAGAGTTTATTTAGGGGAATATGAGAGTATTGAAGAAAAAATTAACAAATTACAGTATCTTTTGCCTGAATTAGAAGGAAGAAAAGGGGTTCTACATATGGAAAATTATAACTCAGAGGATAAAAATGCAAGGATTCCCTTTGAAATAGATAAAGAAGGCGGGGAAGAAAACATGGATGAAGGGGTGGAAGAAGGAGAGTTGGAACAATCTTAAGAAAATCTTATTTAAGCGTTTATTCAAATTTCAAAATAATTGTTGATCATTTTATAAAAAGATTATATGATAGAGAGTGTGGAGTTAGAAGGTTATCATTGAAGGAGGAGAAACCCTTGCTAGAAATTAAGACAAATGATGCAGAAGCCGCTGCAAAAATAATCGTGATCGGTGTTGGCGGAGCAGGCAATAATGCTGTAAATAGAATGGTAGAAGAAAATATTTCAGGTGTTGATTTTATTGGAATCAATACGGACAAGCAGGCGCTGCAGCTTTGTAAATCTCCTAGGCTTTTGCAAATTGGTGAAAAGCTGACAAAGGGACTTGGCGCAGGGGCGAGGCCAGAGATCGGGGAGAAGGCCGCAGAAGAAAGTGAAGAAGAAATAGAGAATGCTATTAAAGGCTCAGATATGGTATTTGTGACATGTGGTATGGGAGGAGGAACGGGAACGGGAGCTGCCCCTGTTGTGGCTAGAATTGCTAAGAACATGGGTATTTTGACCGTAGGAGTTGTGACAAAACCATTTCGCTTTGAGGCAAAAACACGTATGGACAATGCTTTGGGAGGCATTGAGAAGTTAAAAGACAGTGTGGATACGTTAATTGTAATTCCAAATGACAAGTTATTGGAAATTGTAGATAGAAGAACGACGATGCCAGACGCTTTAAAGAAGGCAGATGAGGTACTTCAGCAAGCTGTTCAGGGAATTACAGATTTAATTAACGTTTCTGCGCTCATTAATCTGGATTTTGCAGATGTACAAACTGTTATGAAGGATAAGGGAATTGCCCATATAGGAATTGGCTATGGACAAGGGGATGAAAAGGCTATTGAAGCAGTAAAACAGGCAGTGGCCAGTCCCTTGCTTGAGACAACCATTACAGGTGCTTCCCATGTAATTATTAATGTATCAGGTGACATTGCTTTGTTTGATGCAAACGATGCGGTAAGTTATGTCCAAGATTTGACAGGAGACGATACGAATATTATTTTTGGAGCTATGTATGACGAAAAGGCAACAGACAAATGTACAATTACAGTGATTGCCACTGGCTTGGAAAATGCTCCAAAGCCTTCCAATACTATGAAATATACTTCTGGATATACATATGCGGGAAAGGCAGGAGCTCTAGGAGGAGTAAAGCCTCAGACAGGAGCATCCATGCCAAGGGTAAATCCCCAGGGACAGCCAGTGCAAGGAATTCAAAAGCCTCAAGTGCCTTTGTCTAGCAATGTACAAGAAAAGTCTATTAAAATTCCAGATTTTTTAAAAAAATCATAAGGGTAAAGAGCAAAAACCGTTCAGAGATATACTGAACGGTTTTTTTAATTTCAAAAAGGAAGATTTTTTTTGTAGAATTTTTGGGATGAAAAAAATGGAAAAAGGTCCTCATTCCGACAAATTATTTTTGAATACATAACTATAATAGAAGAAGAAAATCAAAGATTTAAAAAGAGAATAAATACAGAAAGAATTTGCTGCAGGAGAAGAAAGGCTAGGGTGATAAGCATGTTTTAAAATTTACATAGATGTATTATTTTTCTTGAATTTTTTCATGGACTTTTGGATATTGCTTATTGTTAGAAAGGTACTCTGCACAAGGGGTCCTCTTTGGAAACTTCTGTTGGCTGCATGTTTTGGAGCTGCATGCTTTTGTGGAGCTGTTCTTTTCCCAGTAGGGGTACTTGGGATGAGACTCATTCTTTTTCAGTTCCCAGCAGGAATGGGAATGCTTTGGTTTTCAGTGAATCCTAAAGGAAAACGGGCATGGATAAAAGGAATGGCTAGTCTTTATGGAACAGCTTTACTTTTTGGCGGGATTTTTACGTATTTTCAGTATGGAGGATTTTTTACAAATAGAGTGCAGATAGGAATGCTATTTTTTTTGGGAATAGGTGGTTATGTTATTGTGTCCATTTCCATAAAACTTTGGGGTAAAATACAAGAACAGGAAAAATTCTATTTAGAATTTGAATTAAGTCTAGAAAATTGTACCTTGCAGGGAGTGTGTCTGTTAGATTCTGGTAATCATTTAAAGGATCCCATTAGTAAAAAACCAGTAAGCATTGTGGAAAGTCAGTGGATTCTTCCAATGGAAAGACAAAAGAAGGAGGAAAATATAAAACTAATTCCTTACCACTCCATAGGGAAAAATCATGGAATGATGAGAGGATTTGTAGGAGATAAGCTTGTCATAAAAAGAGAGGGAAATTTTGCTGTCATAAAAAGGCCAGTCATTGGAATTAGCGAGAATCCTCTGTCAGACAAGGGAGACTATCAAATGATTTTAAGCCCTGCCCTTTTACAAGAATAAAAGAAGTCAGGAATACAGGGATAAGAAGGAGGAGTAAGAATGATTTTTAAAGTGGCTATGCCTGGAAGTTTTCAATTTCGCATGGTGACACCATTTGCCAATTTATTTATGAAGGATTCGGGAGATGTCCATTACATAGGAGGGACAGATGTCCTTCCACCGCCATTAGAGACAGAAAAGGAAAACCAGGTTATTAACGATTTAGGGACAGAGTTTGATGGGGAAGCAAAATCAATACTCATTGAACACAATTTAAGATTAGTTGTTTACATTGCAAAAAAATTTGACAACACAGGGGTTGGGGCAGAAGATTTAATTTCCATAGGAACGATTGGACTGATTAAAGCAATTAATACGTTTAACAGAGATAAAAACATAAAACTGGCAACCTATGCCTCAAGATGCATTGAAAATGAAATTTTGATGTATCTTAGAAGAAATAGCAAAACAAAGATGGAAGTATCTATTGATGAGCCATTGAACGTAGACTGGGATGGAAATGAACTGCTGTTGTCAGATATATTAGGAACCGATGAGGATGTAATTTATAAAGATATTGAAAACGAAGTGGAGAAAAAACTATTGGCAAAAGCCATTGAAAAATTATCAGAGAGAGAACAGACGATTGTGAATTTAAGGTTTGGCATCAATACAGAAGACGGGGAGGAGCTGACACAAAAGGAAGTTGCCACAATGCTTGGCATTTCCCAGTCTTATATTTCCCGTTTAGAGAAAAAAATCATAAAAAGACTGAAAAAAGAAATTGTAAGATTTGAGTAAACGATGAATAATTGAAGGGTGATTGGTGAATGATTTTAGTATGAGGATTTGAAAAATACTAGGAGGAATTCACAATATGATCCAGGGCAAGGTAGAAATATGTGGAGTAAATACAGCGAAGCTTCCTTTAATCAAAAATGAAGAAAAGGAAGCTTTGTTTGCGAGAATAGAAGCAGGAGACGAGAAAGCCAGGGAGGATTATATCATGGGGAA
>CANOLZ010000053.1 GCA_947567075.1 uncultured bacterium | reverse complement strand
TTCATAACCATCTCATCATGAATTCCTGTCAATTTTTCAATCTGAAATGGAATGGGTATTTCTGGATTGACAAAGGCGCTAAACTTTTCTTGGATTTTTCCTCCCACTACTTTTACAGCCCCAATTTCAATGATTCGATCTTTTACTGGCGAAAATCCTGTTGTCTCCAAATCAAAAACAACAAACTCGCCATCAAGACTCTGTCCTTTTGATCTTGTGGCTACTTCCTTTAAATCATCCACTAAGTAAGCTTCCATTCCATATATGACCTTAAAAAAGTCTTTCTTATCTGGGTTCTCTTCTCCTGCCTCTCTTCTCTTTGCCTTTTCTTTTTTCCAAAGATCTTCCCATACATGATTTGCATCAGGAAAAGATTGCACTGCTCCGTGATCTGTAATGGCAATTGCTGGATGTCCCCAGTTTTTTGCCCTGTGGATAATCTCTTTTACGTCTGACACTCCATCCATGTCACTCATCTTTGTATGACAATGAAGTTCCACTCTTTTTACAGGACTTGTATCCTTTCGGGCAGAGGTAAAATCACCGATTTTCTTAATGCCAGTGACAGATCCAATGGTCAACTCACTGTCAAATTTGTCAATGGAAGTTACACCTTTTAGTTTGATAAATGCGCCTGTTTTCAAGTTTTCTAAAATGTCTTCTCTTTGTTCGTTCCTTGCAAACATTTTGACCGTTATTGTATCTGTAAAATCTGTCACATCAAACATAATAATTGTTTTTTCATTGCGGATTTCTCTTGTATCTAAGCGGATAATTTTCCCCTTTATGACCACTTCTCCCATTTCCCCCAAAATTTGTTCAATGGGCATTTCTTCTTCCTCAAAATCTCTTCCATAGAGGACGTCTTTATTTTGTGTTTTCTTCCACTTTCCCTTTCCTTCTTTTTTCCTAGGCTCTACATGTTGTTCTTTTTTTACATCCTCCCTTATTTTATTTTTCTCCTCTATTTCTAATGTTGTCCGATCTACAATTTCTTCAATTTCCTTCTTTATTTTTTCATCTGCAGATTTTAATGCCTTACCTTGGCGATCCTTTGAAAATACCATGCGGATGTCTATGGCCATGGCAAACCGTTCATTAAAAATTTTATCAAGTATTTCTGCTAATTCTTCAGAAAATCTCTTGGCAACTTGGTGGCTTGGCATGGTAAATATCATTGTTTTTTCTTCTGAAAAAAGGATTTGCGCTTGTTTGTATAACTGGTATATAATAGGATTATATGCTTTTAATTCTAAGGCAATGCTATCCTTATATATATGAAAAAATTTCTCTGGAGTATATTGGCTAGAGAGCTTATAATGTTCATATATTTTAATTTGAATAGAAGAGCTTGGAAAAAGCTGTCTACTCGTTTCTTTCTCTATAAAAAAAATTTGATCTTTTGGAATTAAACGATTATGAAAAATATAT
Source organism: uncultured bacterium (assembly GCA_947567075.1). Classification (GTDB taxonomy): domain Bacteria; phylum Bacillota; class Clostridia; order Lachnospirales; family Lachnospiraceae; genus MGBC165282. The sequence goes on along the minus strand of CANOLZ010000053.1, from coordinate 13,587 downwards.
ACCCGAATTAAATCTTTCCTTTTTGTAGAAGTAACCTTTTCCACCTGTACTTCTTCAAATACTTCTTTCATATCTTTCGAAACAGTTAAGGAAGGGAATACATCAAAAAATGCTTTTGCCATTGTTTCTTTTCCTTTCTACCCTTTCCATTGAAGAAGCTCTTCTTTTAATGTATCTAAGAGCTTCTCTTCGGATACTTTTTTTATAATTTCTCCCTTTTTTATTAAAAGACCCTCTCCATCCCCTCCTGCAATGCCAATATCTGCTTCTTTCGCTTCCCCTGGTCCATTTACAGCGCATCCCATAACGGCCACCTTTAAATCCAGATCAAAGTCTGCCACCATCTCCTCTGTCTCTTTGGCCAACTTGATCAAATCAATTTTTGTTCTGCCGCATGTTGGACAGGATATAACTTCCATTCCTCCTTTTCTAAGGCCAAGAGTTTTTAAAATGAGCTTTCCTGTCCGTATCTCCTCTAGGGGATCCCCTGTAAGAGAAACTCGAAGGGTATCTCCAATTCCTTCATAAAGGAGAATACCAAGGCCAATGGAAGATTTAATATTCCCAGAATAGAGAGTTCCCGCCTCTGTAATACCAATATGTATTGGATAATTTGTATGAGAAACAAGCTCCTCATGGGCTTTAATGCACATCAGCACATCGGATGACTTTATACTAATCACCAACTGGTCATAGTTCCACTCTTCTATCATCCATATTTTCTCCAATGCACTTTCTACAATACCTTTTGCAGTTACCCCTCCATATTTTTCAAGAAACTTCTTTTCCAAGGAGCCGCTATTCACCCCTACCCGAATAGGCACACTTCTTTCTTTTGCTGCCTTTACAACTTCCTTTACCTTTTCCCTTCCCCCAATATTTCCTGGATTAATACGTATTTTGTCCCCTCCATTTTCTATAGATGCAATGGCCATCTTATAGTCAAAATGAATATCTGCTACAATGGGAATTCTTGTCTGTTTTTTTATCTCTTTTAAGGCTAGGGCAGCTTCCATAGTAGGCACTGTACATCGCACAATTTCACATCCTGCCTTTGTTAGTCTATGAATTTGCTGGATAGTTGCTTTCGTGTCTTCGGTTCTTGTGTTGGTCATAGATTGAATTAAAATGGGGTTACCTCCCCCAATGACCTGGTCTCCAATGGAAATTACTTTTGTGCTGTTACGGTGCATATTTTTTTCCTTTCTATTATAAAAACTTCTGTATATCATTATACATAATAAATACCATGAGCATCATTAAAAGAACAAGTCCAATAAAATGGACAATCCCTTCCTTCTCTGGATCTATCTTTTTACCTCGAAACAATTCAATAATTAAAAATACAAGCCTTCCTCCATCTAAGGCTGGAAGGGGAAGTAAATTCATAACTCCTAAATTTGCAGAAATGAGTATTGTTAAGCTTAGCATGTTCATAGCAACCACATACCATCCACTCACACTGGAAGCTTCATACACATCTCCAATAAAAACAGCCATACCAATGGGGCCAGAGACATCATCCTTACTCAACTTTCCCTGAAACATCATTTTTAAGCTGTCTACAGTCGTGGAAATACAATATTTCACCTCATAAGCGCTGTATTTAAGTATTTCTAAGGCATTTCCCCTTTTTTGCTCTGCGGAACCTTGAAGTCCAAATAAATATCTTCCTGTCTCTTCATTTCTCTTTGGAACAAGAACCCCTTCGTATGTTTTTCCATCCCTTTCATAGACAACAGGGGTTTCTTCCCCCTCATGGGTCATTGAGTAGAAACTAATTTCTTTGTACAAATGAATTTTTTTCTTTCCCAGTTTTTTTATAACATCTCCTGGCTGTATTCCAATTTCTTCTGCCCCATATCCGGGAATTACTCCATATACTACTGGTTCATCATATCCACTCCCGCCTACAAAAAATAGGGCAAGGATATAAGCCAATAGAAAATTAAAAACAGGTCCTGCAACAACCGCAGAAATTCTCGCAAAAACGCTGGCATTTTGGAAGGAATTAGATTTTTCAGATATTCCATCTTCTCCTTCAAACATACAAGCTCCCCCAAAGGGAAAAAGACGGATAGAGTACTTTGTTTCCCCTTTCACAAAACTAGCTAGGACTGGTCCCATTCCTATGGAAAACTCATTGACTCCAATATGATTCTTTTTTGCAAGAAGCATATGACCAAGTTCATGGACCATAACAATTAAACTAAAAATGATAAGAAATAATAAAATTTTAACAATCAACACTTTACCACCTGCTCTTAATCAATTCATATGTTTCCCTTTCTATCTCTAATATTTGCAAGACAGAAGGTTCATCTATAAGTTTATGAGATTCCAAAGCCCATTGGATCATTTCTGGAATTTGCAAAAATGCGATCTTTTTGTCTAAAAATAGCTGGACGGCCCTTTCATTGGCAGCATTGAATACAGTGGGGGCGCTTCCTCCCCTCTTGGCTGCATCCATGGCAAGTTTTAATCCAGAAAAAGTATCTAAGTCTGGCTTATCAAATGTAAGCTGTAAACATTGATGAAAGTTTAACCTGTCACCTCTTAAGTATTTCCTCTTTGGATAATATAATGCATATTGGATAGGAAGCTTCATATCTGGCAGACCCATTTGGGCAATAACACTTCCATCTTGATACTCCACCATAGAGTGAATGATGCTTTGGGGATGGACGACTACTTGTATTTGTTCCAGATCTACTGAAAAAAGCCATTTTGCTTCCATCACTTCCAAACCTTTGTTCACCAGTGTGGCAGAATCAATCGTAATCTTTTTTCCCATAGACCAGTTAGGATGCTTTAAAGCTTCCTCCACAGTAATATCCATGAGTTCCTTTCTTTTTTTTCCAAAAAAGGGGCCGCCAGAAGCTGTAAGTAATAATTTTTCTATCTCTTTCGTACCATTTTGGCCTATACATTGAAAAATAGCACTGTGTTCACTATCTACTGGCAAAATGTCTACTTTCTTTTCTTTTGCCAAAGGCATAATAATATGTCCTGCGGTTACCAAAGTCTCCTTGTTCGCCAAAGCAATTTGCTTTCCCATTTCTATTGCTGCTATTGTGGGGCGGATCCCTATCATTCCCACAATGGCTGTAACAAGAATATCCGTTTCTGTGAATGTGGCTGCCTCTAACAGCCCATCCATACCAGCGGCCACTTTTACTTTTGTGTCCTTTAACCTTTCTTTCAAAAGGGCCGCCCTTTCTTCCTCATATAGGACTGCCAGTTTCGGTCGAAATTCCCTTGCCTGGCGTTCTAACAGCTCCACGTTGGAACATGCAGCCAAGGCTGTTACTTCCAAATCCTCCTTCTCCCTCACAATTTCTAACGTCTGGGTTCCTATGGAACCAGTAGAACCTAATATTCCTATTTTCTTCATATGCACCTCCTATTTTGTCTTATTCATAATTTCTTTTTTCTTAAGAGATAAAAGAGGCAAGAAAATAAATAATAGGTGCTGTGACAATAACGCTGTCAAATCGATCGAGAATTCCTCCATGACCTGGTATTAAATTCCCATAATCTTTCAACTTATGCTCTCTTTTTATCCCTGATGCAGTTAAATCTCCCACTTGGGACATGATAGATCCAATAGCTCCAATAAAGGCAAACATGGACACAATCCCTCCTTTGGCCCCCATATATTTTGTAACCCATGCCCCGTAAATCCCTCCTGTCAGAGCAGAACCAACTATTCCTCCTATCGCTCCCTCTATGGACTTTTTAGGACTCAATGTTGGAGCCATAGGATGTTTTCCTATGAGAACTCCTACACAGTAAGCGCACGTATCGCTCATCCAGGAACTAATAAAAATTAACCATACAACATAAAGCCCTGCTTCTAACTGTCTAGTAAAAAAGAGAAAGGATAACATGCCTGGTACATAGAGTATTCCAAAATAGGCAGCCATCATTTCTCCTGTCTTATACTTTGGAAAAGAAAACACATATAACAGCATAAACAACATCATAGAAAGCACGGAAGCTAAAAAAACATATTTGTCACTTACAGCAAAGACAAGCAAAAGATAATAGCCTATCCCAAGAAAATAACCCAATTTCTCCATAGCTCCTGTGACCTTCACTGCCTTGTAAAATTCCCGAAGTCCTATCATAGAAATGAGAAACAGGGAAGAAAGAAGGGTATATCCTCCTTTATAGACAGCTATAAAAGCCAGGATAAGAAGAATGATCCCACTTATAAGTCTTTTAAAAAACATGTCACCCCTCCTCCTTTATTCCTCCAAATCGTCTATCTCTGCGGTTATATAATTCAATAGCCTTTAACAATTCTTCTTTTGTAAAATCTGGCCAATGAACATCCGTCATGTAAAATTCTGCATAGGAGAGCTGCCATAAAAGAAAATTAGAGAGCCGAAGCTCCCCGCTTGTGCGGATTAAAAGGTCCGGATCTGGAATCTTATCTGTATCTAAATAAGAGGCAAAACGTTTCTGCGTAATTTCTTCCTCTGTCAGTTTTCCTTCCCTAACATCCCTAACTACTTTTTTCACTGCCCTTACAATTTCATCCCTGCCCCCATAATTTAGAGCAATCTGGAAATGAAGCCCTGTATTCTTTTTTGTAGCCTCCTCTAGCTCTTGTATTCTAGATTGAATATCTTTATCAAGTCCTGTCTTATCCCCAATAACCCGGATACACATATTGTTTTTTTCTGCTGTTTTTAAACAAGTCTTCATATAACCTCTCAACAGCTTCATTAAAGCATTTACCTCATCCTTTGAACGGTTCCAGTTTTCTGTGGAAAATGCATACACAGTTAAATACGAAATTCCCATTTTATATGCTTCCTCACAGATGACTTCAACATTTTTACTTCCCTGGGCATGTCCATAATTACGAGGCATACCTTTTGCCTTTGCCCATCTCCCATTTCCATCTAAAATAATGGCTACATGATTTGGAATAATCACCTTCTTTTCCTCCTCTCAAAAGGGGAAAGGACATAACAGGAACCGTCATGCCCTCTCTTTACAGCACAAATGAGATCCTTCTTTATACTGTCAATATTTCCTTTGATTTTTTCTCTACAAGTTCATCGATTTTTTTAATAAATTTGTCTGTCATTTTCTGGAGTTTCTCCTCAAGCTGTTTTACTTCATCTTCTGATATATCGTTTTTCCCTAACTTCTTAAAAGCATCATTCCCATCTCTCCTTGCATTACGAATTGCTACTTTGTTTGCCTCGCCCTTTTTCTTTATTTCTTTTACTAGTTCCTTTCTTCTCTCTTCTGTCAATTCTGGAAATACAAGACGAATGACATGTCCGTCATTGGAAGGATGGATGCCTAAGTCAGAAGCTAGAATCCCTTTCTCTATTTCCCGAAGGAGGCTTTTCTCCCAAGGCTGTATCTGGAGCATTCTTGGCTCTGGAACTGTAATATTACCCACTTGCTGTAAAGGTGTGGGCGTTCCATAATAATCAATTCTAATTTTGTCCAAAACATGAGGATTTGCTCTCCCAGCCCGAATAGAGGCATATTCTGTCTCCAGATTGTCATATGCTTTTTGCATCTTTTTCTCATATGTTTGTAATCTCTCATCCATTGTGTTACCTCCCTTTTAAACAATGATTTTTGTTCCTGTAAAGTTCCCCTTTATTGTATTGACAATACTGTTTTCTTCCTTTAATCCAAAGACAAACATCGGTATTTTTTGTTCCATTGCCATAATAGAAGCAGTCATATCTACCACCATTAATTTCTTTTCAATGACTTCCTCAATGGATATCTCTTTGTATTTTTTTGCCCCTGAATCCTCCTTTGGATCCTTATCGTACACTCCATCAATAGACTTCGCTAATAAAATTCCTTCTGCCTCCACTTCTGCTGCCCGAAGCACTGCTCCTGTATCTGTAGAAAAATAGGGATGTCCTGTTCCTCCTGCAAAAAAAACAACCATTCCTTTTGAAAAGTATTTCTGAGCCCTGTCTTTTGAAAACAGTTTTGTAAAGGCCCCACATTGAAAAGGAGTTAAAATACTTGTGGACATTCCAACAGAACGAAAGATCTCTGATGTATAAATACTATTCATGACCGTAGCCAGCATTCCAATCTGATCTGCCTTTGTCCTATCTATATTTTCGCTGGAACGTCCCCTCCAAAAGTTTCCTCCTCCAATGACAATGCCTACTTGTGTTCCTTCTTCTGTTACTTCTCTTACCTGTCTTGCTACCTTTAAGACTATCTTTTCTTCAAAACCTGTTTTCTTTTCCCCTGCCAAAGCTTCTCCGCTTAGCTTTAACAAAATTCTCTTCATACAGTTGGTCGCCTTTCTTAATTTTAATTTTTCATATCTTCAAAAAGAGTATTTGGTTTTACATCTGCATAACATTGGGAACAGAATCCCTCAATGACAGCTCCATTATTAATTTGAACAGATTTTGACTTAATATCTCCTATCACAACAGCTGTAGCATCTAATATAACAGGTCCTTGCACATCAATATTTCCCTCAATAGCTCCAGCAATGACAGCGCTTGTTGCAGAGATATTTCCTACAATAATAGACTTTTGTCCTACTTTAATTGTGCCTGAACTATGGATTTCTCCTTTGATCTTTGCTGTTTCTGTGTATACTTCTGAAGCCTTAGAATTTCCTTCCATCACTCCATTGATAATTAACTTTCCTTTAATCTCCACATTTCCTGTTACATTACCGTGAATTGCCATGGATCCATCGGACAAAATATCCCCTTTAATGGTCATGCTTTCTGTAATCACTGCATTCTCCTCTGAAATGCCTCTGTCAGCTCCCATTTTTTCAATACCTAATACCTGGCTTTCCTCATTCATTGCTTCCTCCATCCTTTTTTTATACCTATCCAATTCCTTTGCCTGCCCTGCTTCTTTTAAATCAATCAATTCTTTCGTGTCTGCTTCTTCCTCCTTTTTTGTCTCCTCCACAAGTACGGGAAGGCTCTCTTTCATTTGCACCGGAGGGCTGCTTGGTATTAACGGCTCACTCTCTGCAAAAAGGTTTTGCATTTTTTTCTCAAGATTTTCCTCCAATGTGGTCTCTGATAATTCAATCTCCTCGTCTTCTGTAATGGTATCTACCATTACAGAACCATCTTCCCCTACCAGTCCATCCTCTGGAACCATCTCATTGACTGCCTGGGTCAATTCCTCTTTAAAATTTTTAAAAAAGCTCATGTTTCTCCTCCAATCTGCCTATTGCTCTACTATTTTTTGCTCTACATGATGTATTGGCAATGTGTTTTCATCAATAGGTAAAATTTCTGCCCCCTGCTCTAACAAAGCTTCAATAATTTGTGGAAGGGCATCTGCAACCATTTTCTTTGTCCCTGCATCATGCATTAAAATCATAGCCTCCTCATAACGATGAATGTTATGTAGAACATTAAAAACAACCATATCTTTTGATATTCTTATCCCTGTGTCATCTTTTGCAGTAATATTCCAGTCAAAATATTCCATTCCATTTTCATGTAAGTAAGAAATACAATTTTGCAAATCAACCTGACTTACCTTATTGCTGCTTCCTCCTGGAAAACGGTAATAATTGGTCCATACACCTGTTGTTTCATAGAGAAAATCTCTAAGCTTTTCCAAATCTTTTACAAAGCTTTCTTCTGACTCATATAACTCCTCATATTTATGAGAATAGGAATGCATTCCAAGAGTGTGTCCTTCTTCTACAATTCTTCGGTAGTCCTCCAGCCTATTTTCATTCTCAGTCCCTACTACAAAAAAAGTGGCCTTCACTCCATACTTGTTTAAAGTGTCCAATATTTGCCCTGTATATCTACTAGGTCCATCATCAAAAGTCAAATACACTTTTTTAGGCCAGTCTATCCCTTCCTCTTTCTCATCCTCCTGCTCCATAATAGAAGGTGCAGAAATGGTTGCAGACTGAGCGTTGCTTAAATCCATCACTGTGCCCATGAGTCTTTCCTCCATTTCTACAGAAGATACTCCTGCATATTCCATTTCCTTTGCAGCCAAAAAACCATCTACCTTCTTTTCCAAATATGCCACTTTAATAATAAGATAAATAGAGAGAACTGTAGGAAACAAAATAGCTGCAATAACAACAATAATAATCATCCGTTTTATTTTTGTAATTCTCTTTCTCCTCTCCCTCTCTTCTTGTATGCTTTGCCCATTATCAGAATGATTCATTTGTAATACCTCCCCCTATTTCCCCATTGTCTTCTATTTTTATACTTTTTTTATTGTATCATATCATGCTCACATTCGTACAGATTTTTTTTGTTATTCCATTATTTCTATATCTTTTCCATCATTTTATGGGAAAATTCTTTCTCCACCTTTCCCAAACAGAACTTTGAAAATAGTCGTATGCTCCATCATAAATAAAAAAACCAAACTGACCTATGACAATAATCAGCCAAGGCCAGACTTTTCCCCTTTCGCTTAAATAAAAAAGAGAGGGGAAAAATAGGAAAAGGGGAATATAACATACGTTAAATAACAACCATTTTATGAATAAAAAGACTTTTTTACTTCCAATAAATTTTCTTCTTTTTACCATTTTATCAAAAAGAAACTCCCTCATGTAAATATAAAAAGAAAGAATGCCACATGTTATACAATATATTTTATTTGGTCCAATAAAAAAGGAGATAAGGATGCTGGCAAGAAAAAAAACACCCCCTGTCCTTATCCCATATTCTCTCACGCCAATTCCTGTTAAAAAGGAAGCAGCCGACAGGAAGAACAAAGTGCTGCTCTCTACAATGCTTCCAAGGAAAACGAAGAGGGCAAAACAAGCTGTCATCATTCCCAAAAATGCCATTTCTCTTGAACTTATATGCATACGCACAAGTCCCCTCCCATACATTCGCACAAAGTGTCTGCACACCACAAATCACAACAAATATTTCCAGTGCCACAAGAAGAATCTCCATAGCCATAAGGGGCAGACTCATATCTTTGTCCCCGAAATTCCAGTCTATTGACAAGATTACGATATTCTTGGTTGGATGGTTCCATAAAAGAAGCTTCCCTTGCATGATTCAATGCTTCTATATTATTTCCCATTCCTAAATGAGCAAGGGCGCTGAAATAATACCAGCGGGCCCCCCGGCTTTCTATATTGGATAAAGCATGGAGAGCTTCTCGGTAATGTCTGGCATTCAAATAGTTGAAAACTGCCTGCATCTTTAAATCATCACTACTATAGGAAGTCCTCTCCTTCCAGCTGCCCCCCGTAAATTCCCTTCCATTTCTCTGTTTCATAATCTGATCATAGGCGTCCTGTACTTCTTTAAATTTTTCTGCCGCCAAGTCTGCTAAGGGATTATCCATATAAGAATCTGGATGATACTTTTTACTAAGCTGACGATAGGCCTTTTTTATTTCATCATTGGAGGCATCCTTAGATACTCCCAGAACTTTATAAGGATCTGCTATCATAGTTTCATTCCTCTTTTTCTTTGTTGTTTTTCATTATACTTTGTAAAAACCCCTGCATACAAAATATTTCTTAATATATCTTTATCCTTAAGGCATGGAAGACACTCAAAGGCATTGGTACATTCCGCCATGACAAGACAAAGCATTTCTTTACACTGCTTTTCATAGTCCTCTTTTTCATAATAGTATTTTAAAGGGTTATAATTTCCATTTATTAAGTCTTTCTCCAAATCATCATAAGCATCTAATATATATATGAATTTTCCTAAATAAAATCCCATCCTTCGCAATGTCTTTTCCCATACATCCTCTTTATAAACAAAGAGTTCCCCTAAGAGCTGTCCAAAATAGCGGGCTGCCAAGTCAACTCTCTTTTCTTCCCTTTTCTCACATTGATGTAATTTATTTAGGCATCCCCTCATGACCCTACACTGTCTTTTATATTTTTTTCCAACTTCTATAAAAGACTTTCTTAAAGCTCCCATAAAAAGATAACTAGATGTTTTCTTCTCATCTTCCCACTCATCCATCATATGAAAATAACATAGGGCAATATTCATATCCGCCCCATAGTCTGTTGCCTCATTCCACAAAAAAGGGTGGCTTTTTACTGGATGTAAGATACAAGTTTCTTCCATATACTTATTTTTATATTCATACAATGATGTTAATAAGATAATAAGAAATGTCATGTCATATGTCAATGTTATTTGTCCTAAAAATCCATACTTTTCTTTTAATCTTTTACAAAGGCCGCAATAATATGCCTGGTACTTTCTATAATCTTTTACTTTTAATTCTTCTTTATAAATCTTCAAATATCCAAACATAAATCTCCCCTTTTTTGCAACGGTATCCTTGTCTTTTAGTCCCTGCTAGTATCCCTTATTTTGGAAGAAATCATCAAAAACCTGTTATAAATTTCCATGGCAAGTATATCATAGGAATGTTACTCTTGCAATCTTTTTCCATATACTAGGAATAGAGTCTATAAGATCTCAAAAAGCGGTTCATAAAAACCGCAATGAAAATATTGATGGATATAAAACTTTTTTTGACTACATAGAAGCTTTTTCAACCATTTCAAGAAAATCTTCTTCTGATAATATAGATACTTTAAGCTCCTTGGCCTTTTTATTTTTTCCAGATGAAGAAAGCCTGTCATTGTTAATAAGGAAGCTTGTTTTTCCTGTTACGCTTCCTGTCACCTTCCCCCCTCTTTGTTCAATAAATGTTTTTAGAGCATTACGGTTTGGAAAGTGATCAAGACTGCCTGTGATGACAAAACTCTTTCCCTTTAAAACAGCTTCCTCAAAATCTCCCTCTTCTTTCTCGATCATTAGTTCTTGTAAAAGCTTTTGGAAACTGTTTTTATTTTCTTCTTTGGCAAAATAATCTATAAAGGCAGAGGCAATAACTTCTCCCACCCCGTCAATGTCACTTAGTTCTTCTTTTGTAACATTTAACAGCTTTTCCACATCATAGTCAAACTCTTTACAAATCATTTTTGCATTCGCTAAACCTATATTCAAAATTCCAAGACTGTAAATGACTTTTGGTAAGGTTGTCGTTCTGGCCTTTTCAATATTATCTATAAGATTTTTGTAAGACTTTTCGCCAAATCCTTCCATTTCCATAATCTCTTCCTTATATTGAGATAAATGAAAGATATCTGCAAACTCTTTCAAAAATCCCTTGCCCAGAAATTTTTCCAAAGTAGCTTCTGATAACCCTTCTACATTCATTCCATCTCTGCTTACAAATAATGTAAATGCCTTTATTTTTTTTGCCTGACATGTTGGATTTATACAATATAAAGATTGGACATCATTTACCTGTCTTATTTCCGTAAGTCCCCCGCAGGCTGGGCATTCCTTTGGGATACAGAGCTCTCTGCTCCTTGTGAAATTTTCTCCAATCTGGGGGATAATCATATTCGCCTTATATACAGAAATTCTATCTCCAATACCCAATTCTAAAGCTTTCATAACACTAATATTATGAAGAGATGCCCTGCTCACTGTTGTTCCCTCCAGCTCTACTGGCTCAAAAATGGCTACTGGATTAATTAAACCTGTACGGCTTGGACTCCACTCTATTTCTTTTAATACTGTTTCCTTTGTTTGATCCGCCCACTTAAACGCAATGGCATCCCTTGGAAACTTTGACGTCCTTCCCAAAGAACGTCCATAGGCAATGTCATCATAGACAAGGACAAGTCCATCCGATGGAAAATCATTTTCTGGTATTTTCCTTTCCAAATCTTCCACTGTTTTTTCCACATTATTTCCAGATACCTTTTTGTAGGGCACTACTTCAAATCCTTCGGATTCCAACCACATTAGCTGCCTTTCCCTTGAATTTTCAAAATCAACATTTTCTGCTCTCACTAGGGCAAAGGCAAAAAAATGTACATTTCGCTTTGCTGTTATCTCATTGTTTAACTGTCTGACAGAACCACTGCATAAATTTCTTGGATTTTTATACTTTTCTTCTTCTTCCAATTCCCTATTCATTTTTTCAAAATCTGAGTAAGTGATAACTGCCTCCCCGCGTAAAACAAGGGTTTCTTTATAAGTAATTGTTAAAGGAATATTCGAAAATACTTTTGCATTGTTTGTTACAACCTCTCCTACTTCTCCATTCCCCCGGGTAATCGCCTTTGAAAGTATCCCCTTTTCATATGTGAGGACAATGGTCAATCCATCCAACTTCCATGATAAAATTCCTTCCTTTTCTTTTAACCACTGTTTCAAGTCCTCCTTATTTTTCGTTTTATCTAAGGAGAGCATCCCAGTCTCATGAGCTTCTTTTGGCAATTGGGATAAAACTTCATAGCCTACCTTTGTTGTAGGGCTTCCTGACAATACAATGCCACTTTCTTTCTCTAACTGTTCCAATTCATCATAGAGCTTATCATACTCATAGTTATCCATTATTTCTCTTTCTCCCTGATAATAAGCCTTCGCCGCCTTATCTAGAATTGGAATTAACTCCTTCATTCTCTTTACTTCCTTCATTCTTCTACCCTGCCCCTTTCTAACATTCCAGGTTGCGCTCCCTTCTTAATAATTGTCTCACTGCTGGAATCTTTGAGCAGGGAAAGAAGGTTTCTCATTTCTTTTCCCTCTATTTCTCTAAACTGTCCCGGCATTAAGTTTCCCAATTTTATGTTCATGATGCGCACTCTTTTTAAGTCTTCCACTTGATAGCCGAAATATTCACACATTCTGCGTATTTGACGGTTTAGTCCCTGGGTCAATATAATACGAAATTTGTTATCTGCTATTTTTTCTATGGTACATTTTTTTGTGACTGTTGAAAGAATAGGAACTCCTCTCGCCATACCTTTTAAAAATTCTTCTTTGATACTCTGGCGGACAGTTACAATATATTCTTTCTCATGGTCATTTCTGGAACGCATAATTTGATTGACCAGTTCTCCTTGATTTGTTAGAAGAAGCAGTCCCCTGGAATCCTTATCCAGCCTTCCTATTGGATATACTCGGATTGGATAACCTAAGGCGTCTATGACATTATGTCTTTCTTTTTTTTGGGATGTGCAAACAATGCCTTTTGGTTTGTGATAGGCAAGAAGCACTTTTTGTTCTTCCTTTTTTACTCCCTTTCCATCTACATAGACTTCTTCTTCCCTTCCTATCTTTTCTCCCACAAAGGCCTGTCTATTACAAAGAAACACCCGTCCTTCTCTTATGAGTTGGTCAGCTTCTCTTCGAGAACAAAATCCTATTTCACTTAAATATTTGTTCAGCCTTATTTTTTCTTCCATTCCCTTTCTCCCTATTTTTATAGACAAAGACAATGATAACAGAAAAAATTAGAATATGCAATGTCAGGAATCCACATATATTCTATGAATACGGGTGGACAGGCGGCTTAAGAGCTCATTTGTAATGGTCCCTGCGTTTGCCGCTACCTCCTCTGCCCTTCTTTCTTCCTTCCCATCTTTCCCAATAAGAGTAGCCACACTATCCTTTTGTACATTTGGAATATCTGTTACATCTACCATAAACTGATCCATACAAATTCTTCCTATAATAGGCGCTTTTTTCCCATCAAATAGTACTTGTCCCCCAGCCATATTTCTTGGGAGTCCATCTGCATATCCAATAGGAAGTACAGCTACCTTTG
>CANOLZ010000052.1 GCA_947567075.1 uncultured bacterium | reverse complement strand
CCTTATAATACATCTCTTCCACCCAAAAACCAGAAAAATACCAGTTTTTTTCCATATCCAGCTTAAGAATTTTTTTGTATAATTCCCTATTATCCTCATAATCCATCTGATGAATATGAAATTGTTTAAAATACTCTTGGGAAAAAAGGCGCAAAATCCTGTTAGGATAATACTTCAGCTTTTCTAAAAGAGGGCCTGCCTTTCCCCCTAAAAAAGTAGGGATAAGGCCAGTCACTTTCAAAATATCCTTTATGCCCGCCTTTTCTATGTGAAACTCCGGATTATCCTCCCTAGCAAAAATACGCTCCAGTTCATATCCATTATGCTCCTTATGTCCATGGAACCAATTTAAGTCTGCCTTTACCTCTGCTTTTGGATAAAGTTTTTGGAGAAACCGATAAAATGCATACTGAAACATTTGGTTTCCCAAACCGCTTGTAAATTGGACAATGATCATAGCAATCCTCCATACTTCCTATCCATCTCCTAGTCATTTGCCAAAACAATGTCACATATTCTGTCCACTTCTTTTAAAGGCAGTTCACTAAAAAGGGGCAGGGTTAACACTCTATCCCCCATTTTTTTTGCAATAGGGGTTTGATCTACATCAAACCTACCTTTAAAACATTCCATTGCATTGGTCAATGGATAAAAATATTTTCGTGCATGTATGCCATGGGATTTTAACCGTAAAAACACAGAATCTCTATCTTCCCCAAAATCTTCTGGATCAAAAATAACGGGAAAGTATCCATAATTGGAGGAAACCCCAGGTTGTTCCTCTTTCACAAATAGACCTTTTTTTCCTTTTAGCCTTTCCCTGTAATGGAGGACAATATTTTTCCTCTTTTCTATCTCCTCATGGACATGCTTTAAATTGCACAGGCCCATTGCTGCCTGAAACTCATTCATTTTTCCATTGGCCCCAATGCCGTCCACTACTTCTTCATCCCGAATTCCAAAATCTTTTAACTTCCATAAGGCTTGTACCAGCTTTTCGTCCTTTGTTCCAATGGCTCCTCCCTCAATTGTGTGGAAAACCTTTGTGGCGTGAAAGCTGAACATGGAAGCATGTCCAAAGTCTCCTGCCCCTCTTCCATTTTTTGTCACTCCAAAGGCATGGGCTGCGTCGTAGATAACCTTTAGCCCATATTTCTCCCCAATCCTTTCAATGGCCTCTGTGTCGCACATATTTCCATATACATGGACAGGCAAAATAGCTGTTGTCCTATCTGTTATAAGCCCTTCCATTTTCTTTGGATCCATTGTGAAGTCTTCTTCCTTAATGTCTGCAAATACTGGGGTCAAACCGTTTCTTATAATGGCATGGGTTGTGGACACAAAAGTAAAGGGAGTGGTAATGACCTCTCCTTTCAGCCCAAAAGCTTGTATGCAAAGCTCTAAAGCCATATGTCCATTGACAAATAAAGATATAAAGGGCACTCCTAAGTAATCTGCCAGCTTTTTGGCCAGCTCCTCATGGTATATACCCATGTTTGTCAGCCAGCAGGAATCCCACAAAGGACGGATTGTTTCCACATATTCTTCAAAAGGAGGCATGGAAGAACGGGTCACAAATATTGGTTTTTTCTTTTGACTCATCGCTTATCTCTTTTCTATGGATTTTTCCCTTGCTCTATTTCTGGATGTCTCAAGTCTTCCTTAAGATACTGAGGCAGACACAAATTTCCAAAGAACTTTCCATCCTTCTCTTATAAGGGTTTTCATGCAATAGAAGAAAAAAGAAGTTTTTCTCCCTTTTTGTACAAGGGTTTTTATGTTATAGCCATACATATCTTTTACAAACTTCCAATGTTTCTTTGTAGGCTTTTTCACGAAAACCGATAGGGCTGTCACAAAGTCCTTCCTTGCCAGTTCCCTTCCGTACTCTGACAGGCCTACATTTTTCTCACACCATTTTAACAGCTTTTGCTTTGTATAACAATCCTCAATTATGGCGTTTCTTCCCAGCTTCAGAGAGTTCCAGTTTCCTTCCCCTTCCTTTTGGATAACCCTCCAGGCGCTCATAACTTCGTCCATCCTGTACAAACTGCCTTGTATTAAAAGGAAAAGTAAGATTACCCCGTCATCTAAAAAATCATGGGCTTTGTATAAAATGGTATAATCATACTTAGGGTTCAGGAATAAATTATGACACACAACGGTTGCCGTCTGCCCCGGCCATTTTCCACTATATTTATAATCCTCAAAAGTAAATTCCCCAGACCATTCATAGAGGGAAGCCCCTTCTTTATACTCTGCCTTCTCCCCATTTTTTCCTACTAATTTGCATGAGTGGGTCACTCCAATGTAAGGATGGCTTTCCAGAAAGTCAATTTGCTTTTGAAGCTTATAGACGTCACACCAGTAGTCATCTCCTTCTAAAAACGCTACGTATTTCCCTTTACATGCCTTCCAAGTTTCATAAACATTTCTTGTAGGCCTCCCAAAGTTTTTCTTTCGAAATAAAAGGCGGAATTTATCTGGATATTTCTCTTTATATTGTCGTAAAATATCTCTTGTACCGTCTGTAGAACAATCCTCCCCTACAACTATCTCAAAGGGAAAATCTGTCTTTTGGCTCAGAATGCTGTCTAGTGCCTGGCGAATATAAGGTTCATGATTATAAGTAATAAAAAGAACGCTTACAAGAAAGTCTCTCATAGCTCCTCCCTATCTTGACCATACCTATTTTTTTGCAAATACTCCTCTAATCCCCATTTTTCTCTCACCTGCTCATATTCTCCTTCGTATTCCACAAAGACATCTGGAAAATACTCAATAAACAGGGGATTTAAAGACATAGTATATCCTCCTGTAAGATCATACAAAATCAAGTCTCCTTCCCCCATTTCCCTCTCTCCCTTAAGGGTCATGAGTCTGTCTGTTTCCATACATGTATGGCCGCATATAATCTGTTCTTCTTTTCTATTGGAAGACTGGGAAAAAAGCTTATATACATGGGATGTTTTCCTCATAAAGGGATCAATGTACATTCTTCCTCCGTCTGTGACAACAAAACGATGTTTATTTGTATCCTTTACATCTAAAACCTTTGTCAAAAATTTAACTGGGGTGGAAATAAGGGCAGAGCCTGGCTCTACAATAAGAAGGGTATTTTCTGGGCAAAAGGTTTGACGTAAAATACCGCTGATTCTTTTTATATACTCCTGTATTTTATGAAATTCTCCCTTTTTCACAAAAAAGCTGCCTCCCATATCTATAAAATCTAATGTCAAATTATACTGTACCCCTAAGCTGCATACTTTTTTCGCCAACTCCTCAAACACTTGAAAGGAGCGGGTCTTGGAATTGGTATGCATGTGGAGCCCTTTTATGGAAACATTCGTAAGACTTCCAATTTCTTTTACTACTTTCTCAAAATCTCCGTTTTCCACATTATATCCAAACCGATTTCCCCCTCCCTCTGTCAAACTTTCTTCCGGGCAGACTGCCTCTAAGTCAAAATTCACCCTGACCCCCACCCCTGCCTTCTCTCCCAGCTTATCATATTCCTTTAGCCATCTTACTTCTCTCTTGGAGTCAATATTCACATAAGCCCCTGACCTTAAAGCAAGGAAAAAACTTTCCTTCCCCTTTGTAGGCCCGTTAAAAACAATATGGCTGTCTTCACATCCTATTTTTTTCGCCAAGGCATATTCTGTATCTGAGACAACTTCTAAATAAGCTCCCTGTTCCTTTACATATTTCATTATCCATGGAAGGGAGTTTGTCTTACAAGAGTATGCCACAATTCCCCTTCCCCAGTATTTTAAAATTCCTTCCTGAAACTCCTCCAAATTTTTTCTTAAAAGCTCTTTATCTATTAGAAAACAAGGAGTATGCTTTTTTACTTCTTCCCATAGCATTTTCAATGTTCCACCTTCTTTACCTTTCCTTTTTCTATGGAAAATACTATTTCACAATTTTGAATCGTTGTGAGCCTGTGGGCAATAATAAGTAAGGTTTTCTTTCCCTGGAGACTGTCAATGGCTTCCATAACAGCCTTTTCTGTATCTTGATCAAGGGCTGATGTGGCCTCGTCTAAGACAAGGATTTCCGGATCCCCATAAAGAGCCCTGGCTATGCCAATTCTCTGCCTCTGCCCTCCTGACAGGCGCACTCCCCTCTCTCCCACAACCGTCATAAGCCCATCATCCAAGCTTTCCACAAATTCTTTTAACTGGGCCTCCTCCAAAGCTTTCCATACTAAAGATTCTTCTATTTTGTCTTCTTCTACCCCAAAGGCTACGTTGTTTTTAATAGATTCATCTGCCAAATAAATGGATTGGGGAATGTATGCCAGCTTTTTTGACCATTGAATGGGATGGTGGTGAACATTCATCGTTCCATAGGAGACTGCCCCTGCTTTAGGCGTTAGAATTCCAAGGATAATGTCAGCCATTGTGGACTTTCCCGCACCAGAAGGGCCAATAAAGCCTACGGAAGCCCCTATGGGAATTTGAAAGGAAACATCCTTGATTACATCCTTTGACATGTTAGGATAAGCATAGGATAAATGGGAAATGCCAATATATTTTGGCTTTTCTTCCTTTTCGGGGAGGGCCTTATCTGTCTCCTCATAATCCACCATGTCCTCTGTCTCTTTTAAGTCTCTGTAAATCAAATCTATGGAAGGCTTTAAAAAAATAATATTGTTCACATAATTGCCAATTTTACTCACTGAAGGGAGAAGACGAATGGCTGCCGCCCCAAATACTGTCAGCATGGAAATAAGGCTGGACGATTCCTCCCCCCTGGAAATCTTCCATGCAACGACAAGAAGAACTGCTAAGACACATACTGTTTCCATGACATATTTGGGAACCTGCCCGTAAAAGCTGCTATCCCTTACTGCCCTCATTTTTTTCTCACCATAGGCTTCAAAAGCATGGACAAAGTATTTTTCCCTGTGTAAAATTTTAATGTCTTTTACTGCTCCAAGAGCCTGATTGATAGACTGGTGCATTTTGCCATCATATTTCTGGTTATCTTTTCCACACTCCTTTACCTTGTTTCTCACAAGGGCTAAAAATCCTCCCATACAGACGAAAAGGACAAGGCCCATAACAAGGGTTGTGAAAAAATCCCTGGCTAGGAGAAATACTATTAAAAATAAGGCTACCATACCCTCGGATAAAATGCCAAGGACACATAAGATCAAATTAAACAGCCTCTCTGTATCCAGCATAACATTTCTTACCATTTCTGCTGAATTTTTATCCAGATGGTATGTATATGGCTTTTTCAAATAGCAGTCAATAAGTTTTGCCGCCATTTTCAGCTGGTTCTGAAACACAAAAGTATATTGAATATAGTACATGAAACTTAAGTATACATTTTTTACCACATAAATAATGATAAGAAGGATGACAAGAAGTATTAAAAAATCATTGACCCCGTCCATGGCAAAAAGTTCATAAGCCCATTTTAAATATCCTGTCTCCCACAAGACTTGGGGATTTGTAACAACTTGAATAAGGGGCATAATGGCAGACACACCTAAAAGCTCCAGCAAAGCCCCTAGAAAAAGTATGAAAAAGAGCAAGAGGAACTTGAGCCTCTGTTCCTTTGTAAAAATAAACTGCAATTTTTTCTTAATGTCCATGGCTCCTATCTCCTCTTAAGCACTGCCTTTTCCCATAAATAAGGATATAAACCTTTCCATGCTTCCTCCCCCATGGCAAAGGTGGCAAAGGGATCCTTTATGACCTTCATGACTTGTCTTTTCACCTGTTCTGGACGTATGATCCCACAGTGGGCAAAGTCCCTCTCATGGATAAGGTCAAGAAAATATTCCTTAAGAGGCCCTTGCATCCATTCCACAATGGGGGTGTTAAAACCGATTTTTGTCTTTCGGTATGCAATTTCCTCTGGCATGAAAGGAGCCATGGCGTCTCGAATGATGGACTTGGAATAACCTCCATGGAGTTTTGATTCCCATCCAATGGAAAAAGCAAAGGAAACAATACGATAGTCCATAAAGGGCATGCGTATTTCCACTCCGTTGGCCATACTGTACCGATCATAATTTCGAAGGAGGGTAGGCAAAATTGTCTCATGGGCAGACATATATAACTTCTTATTGAGATGATCCAGTTTTTTGAACCTCTCTTCTTTCACATACTTTGGAAGAGGGGATTTTTTCTTAAAAGCCAGCCTCCTTGTTATCTCCCTTCGATAGTAGTTGGCAGC
Organism: uncultured bacterium; assembly: GCA_947567075.1. Classification (GTDB taxonomy): domain Bacteria; phylum Bacillota; class Clostridia; order Lachnospirales; family Lachnospiraceae; genus MGBC165282. The sequence continues at coordinate 9,229 of CANOLZ010000052.1, read as the reverse complement.
TAACTTTCCTTTGGAGCGGCTTTTTAAGGCTATGTTGGATCCATCTGCTGGGAAACTGTCTATATAAGCATTGAGTACTTTATCCATTTTTCCTTTATGAATTCCAGCGTCTTTTAAGGCATGGAGAAAATCAAAGGTATATCCCCCAAAAAGTTCATCCGCCCCGTGGCCGTCCATTGTTACAACCGTCCCATCTTTTTTCAGCTCCCCATATAAAAGCATCATTGGTATGGGACTTGTTACATACACATCCTCAAATAAATAGAGAAAATGTTCCAGGGAATTTACTGCCTTTAGGGGATCAATATTCACAAAGGTGCTTTCTATTCCTAAATAGTCTGTCACCTTTTTTGCATAGGCGCTCTCATCCATTGTCGTCCCTGGGAAGGAAGCCACATAGGCATGCTGCCAGTCCTTGTTCAGTCTTGCTTCCCTTTCCTTAGAGGCAATATGGGACATGGCGCATATCGTTGCGCCAGAATCCAATCCTCCGCTTAAAGCTGTCCCTATAGTCACATCACTTCTCATTCGAATTTTACATGCATGAAGAAAAAGTTCCCGAAACTTCTCAACCTGTTCTCCATATGTTTTGGGTACTTCTATAAGATGATGGAGGGTTCTCCAGTATCTCTTGATTTTTAGTCCCCCTTTGTTCCCATAAGCATAACAGCCAGCAGGAAACCGTAAAATGCCCTCTATGACACATTCCATTGTCCCCTCGTAAGTAAGCATCTTCTCTGTATCTTTTAGCAGAGAAACATTGGGACGGATAGTTTTCAAAAGGGGCATGAGAGCCTTCATCTCGGATCCAAAGGCCAGGCTATATTGCTCTCCAGGAAATTCTGTATAATATAAGGGCTTAATTCCAAAGCGATCCCTGCTAAAAAAGATTTCCTTCTTATGCCTGTCCCATATGGCTAGGGCCCACATGCCATTCCATTTTAAGAGACATTTTTCCTTCCACAAAATAAAGGAGGCCAAGGCCACCTCTGTATCTGATTCACTTTGAAACTTATATCCCAGCATCTTCAGTTCTTTTCTAAGCTCAATAAAATTATAAATTTCTCCATTAAACACAATGACATAACGGCCATCCCCGTAAGTCATTGGCTGCTTTCCCTTTTCTGACAAATCTAAGACAGAAAGTCTCCTGTGGCCCAAGGAGGTTCCTCCTTCCTGCCAGAACCCCCAGCCGTCTGGCCCTCTGTGGCTTAAACGATTTAAACAGTCTATCCCTTTTTCTCTTTCCAGTTTTAAATTCATAGCTCCGAATATTCCACACATGTATGACCAGGCTCCTTTTTATCTCTCTCTTAATCTGGACTTGATAATTTCCTTTATATATTTTACTTTAAATCCTCTGTAATGGTAAAGGATCCTCTCTCCTGCCATTTTCTTTGGCTTTTCTCCCTCCGTTTCCATATCATACAGGAAAATCTCCCTTCCAGGAATATGTTCTATAACGTTCATTTCCATTGGCCTTCGTCTTAGTCCAAAACTTTTTAGAACTTCACGGTTCAAACACTGACTCGTTAAATAATATTTCGTTTTACACTTCTTGTTCCCATATAAATCAATCGTTAAGTCTTCCTTTTTTACCCCTATATAGGAATATAGTTTTGTATTTTCAAAAAAACTATCGTAAACAGATAAAGATTTCTCCAAAGAGGAAAAGGAAAAAGAGGAAGGCGCCTTTATAGCCATGGGAACTTGCAAATCATTTTGCACCTTTTTACTGTGGGTTCCCTCCTCAAAAAAATTGGTTGTATAAGATATTTGGGGATAGAAAAAATATTTATTTTCCATGATCAAATAATGGATATAAATTTTCAGCCAGGATTTCTTAGACCATCCTGCTACATTGACTGGTATGTGATCTCCTCTAAGAGGCTTTCTGCCATGACGTCTATACCAGTTTCGAAAACTCTTCCACTGGTTCTTTGTCCACAGTTGTCCCCAGGAGGAGGCAAACTGAAAATACCAGTTGTCATACCCATCATTTATAGGTTCAAAAGGTTCCCGCACATGGACTTGAAACAAATGTTTATAGAGGGAAACCCCTCCTATTTCATCCCTTCCCTTTGTAAAGGCCGCCGCCGCCTTGGCAAAGTCATAGAAACCAGGAGAGACAGTCAAATCGTCTTCCAGCATAATAATAGCGTCGTATTGTTTTACTAAGTCTCCACAAAGTAAAATATGTTTCTTCAAGCCTAAATTTTTTTTCCTCTCTATTACTTTCTTTTCCCCAAAAGGCCAAAAAAAACTCTTGGCCGCCTTTACTGCCTTCCTTCCTTCCTCTCCCTTACAGTAATCCATGCTCACAATCAAAGGAATGTTTCCTTCCCCGTAATGGGCTCTCTTTAAGGAACAAAGAAGACGTTTTAAAGCTCTTGGCCTGTTATAAGCTACAACAACAATGGCAATTTTACCTTTTTTACTGTCCATTTTTCAAAAGCAACTCCTTCACATCTTTAAACTCTTTTACATGGGCCAAAATCCATGGCTCTCCTTTATTCCACCACTGAAGCCTCTTCAGTCCTTCTTTCTCCCTGTCCCCAAACCGGTCTTTTATTTTTTTTGCTGGAATTCCTCCATATACTTCATATGGGGGCACGTCCTTTGTCACTAGAGAGCCGGCCCCAATAATCGCTCCATCCCCAATGGTAACCCCTTGTAAAATCTTAGCGCCGCTTCCTATCCACACATCATTTCCAATAAGAACCTGGATGTTTTTCTCTTTGTCAATATAGTCAAATTCCTGAAAAACCGTCTCTTTACTGTAGGCAAAGCCTAAGTCTGTTCCTTTGCTGAAAAAAGCTGGATGAACAGCGGCAAAAGTATGGCTTGGATGTCTTCCTAAAATTGTTTGAACTTCTGGCCCAATAGAAGTATATTTACCAATTTTCGTATTTTTTAAAATGCCTTTATCGCTTATATAAGAACCAAATCCCATCTCCACATTGGAAAGGTATGTATTTTTTCCAATATAGTTTCTTCCTTTAAGGACTGTCCCCCCATTTATATAAGAGCCCTGTCTCATGACGCTTTTCCTTCTCTTTTCTATTCCTATGCGCACAAAGGGAAAGAGAAGTCTGCGGTAAAGAATGGAGCCTGCTTCTTCTATTTTACGGCAGAAAAGGGTTTTTTTCCCATCCCTCTTTTTCTTCACCTGTCTTTGCTGTCCTCTCATTATTCTCTGCACCTTTCGAATACAAAATTTCAGCCACTTTGGAAAATAGTCCATGCCTATTTGTTTTAACCGGACAAAAATAAGGACTCTCTTGTACTCCTTATTTGTCATAAGAAAAATGCCGTGCCTTTTTCGAATCTCCATACTTTCTACAAAAGTATCATAGAGGTTTACTGTAGACACTCCTTCTTTTGCAACAACACTGACAATGGTGTTTACATCCTGGAAAGAAAGGCCCTCCTTGTAAGCTGTCAATAAAAAATCATAATCTGCTCCAATTTTATAGCTTATGTTAAAAGGATATTTTTCTAAAACCCTTCTTCTTACAAAGGAAGACTGATGGCTAAAAGGCATTCTAGATTCTATTTCCCCCATCCTCTTTGGATAATAGTAATATTGGCCAAATTCTTGTTCTAAAGCGTCTCCATATAAAATATCCGCCCCTTCATAGTCCTTTCCTGAAAAGACATTGGACAACACATAGGAATTGTAAAACCGATCATCTGCATTCATAAACTGAACCCATTCACCCCTGCAAAGGGATACTGCCTTATTCATAGCATCATAAATGCCCTCATCCTTTTTTGACACATATGTGAGGGGAATTCCCCTTTTCTTAAATTTCCTCTTATAACCTTCTATGATTTCCTTTGTCCTATCTGTCGATCCCCCGTCCTTAATAATATACTCAAAGTTGTCAAACTTTTGGCAAAGGACAGAATCCAAAACCCTTTTTATTGATTTTTCCCCGTTATAACAAACGGTCACTACGGAAACTAGAGGCTCTCCCATGATCACCCACTCCATCCTCTCAATATCTTCTTTTTATGCTTGCTATCATAACACATATGAAGGGCCTTGTCTAATTTCTCAATGGCAGATTCCCATAAGAAATGTTCCCATGCAAATTTCTCAATCTCCTCTGCCTTGGCATTCCAGTCTCTCTCTTCCTTCCAAAGCTTTGTAAACACTTCTCCCATGGCCCTTGGATCGTCTGTCTTCACTACCTCCCCAAATCTTCCTTGGCCGTTTAAATCATATCCTGCTGGAACAAAGTCCGTTGTTACCAAATAGCATCCACAGCTAATCGCTTCGGCCAGCGCTATGCCGAAACTCTCCCCCCTAGATCCAAGGACAAAAACTTTCGCCTTTTTGTATTCCTCCATTAGTTCTTCCTTTTCTTTGATTTCCCCTGTAAACTCCACTCTCTCTCTACACTCTGGCCACCTTTTAAAAAACCTATCTATCGTCCGGAAAAACTTTGGCTCCACAGGCCCAATGAGTTTTAGCTTCCACCCATGGTTTTTATAAGATAAGGCAAATCCGTGAAGGAGTACGTCAGTGGCCTTTGCCCATGTACCTAAATTTCCAACTGTTAAAAGGATATTTTCCTTTTCAAAAGGCTGTCCATTGTTTTTTGGCAAATGAAATCCATTAGGAAGATAGAGAATGTCTTTTCCAAGAAAAGATGCAAGTTCCTTTTGAATCATAGTAGACTCTACAGAGACAACATCTGAAAGCCTGATGGTTCTCCTTTTCACATAGCCTACAGGCCCAGGCTTTTTTGCCCTCTCCATCCCTTTCAAATCCATGTCCAGCTTTAAATAGACTCTTCCCCCTCCTTTCTTCCTCCACTTATACACATGGAGCCAGATAAAAGAGGCTAGGTTTAAGTGATACACATTGAGTATATCTATTTTTCCTGCATTTTTCCACAAATAAAGGCTGCCGTCCACAATTTTCCCAAACCTTCCTCTAGGAATAAATTTCAGCTTCAATCCCCTTACTTCTTTTTCTAAATACTCATAATTCCCTTCATTTTTGTACGTAATAATACGAGTGTCATATCCATATTGTTTCCAAAGCATATAGGGTATCATACCAACATCTTTGAGCAAATGCACATTTTTTGTATGCAAAAGCATCGTTACAAAATTCATTGATGGTTTCCTCCTTTTCCTCTCATAGTCTGGAAATGCCGTGTACAATTTCTTTGAATTCGGTTATAATAATTTTAAACTTCTTAAGAAAGGAATGGACTTTATGAAAAGCGTCCTTGTTATTTTAAATTATAATGATGGAAAAAACACATGCGCCTTGGCAAAAAAGGTAAAAAACTATCCATGCCTTTCCCATATTGTTTTAGTGGATAACTGTTCCAGGGATCATTCCCTCTCCTCTATGAAATCTATTGAAGAAGGCAAAATAAAAGTTTTATCCTCTCCCAAAAACGGCGGCTATGCCAAAGGAAATAATTTTGGAATTTTGTACGCTATGAACCATTATCATCCTGATTATATTTTTGTGGCCAATCCAGATGTTCAAGTCCCCCAGTCCACTTTTGTGAAAATTTTGGAAGCCATGGAAACTCATCCTGAATATGGCCTCATATCTTGTATAGTAAAAAAGGGATACAATGTCTGGAATCTCCCAAGTTTTATTGGGGTCATTGAAAGTCTCTTTCTTATATGGTTTAACTTAGACAAAAGAAGAATCCGAAAAAAGCTCCTTTCCTCTTCTAAAAATATAGAGGAAGCAGGGGTTGTGGAAGGCTCCTTCTTCTGTATCTCCACTAAGGCTTTTAAAAAAATAAAGGGTCTGGACGAACGCACCTTCCTTTATGGGGAAGAAATCATTCTGTCCAGACGTCTGAAAAAAGCTGGCTATAAGGTGGGCGTTCTGCCCCACTGCTTCTATGACCATTTTCACTCTGTCTCCATCCGTAAGACATATGGTTCCAAGGCAAAAGCCTTTTCCCACTTTTATGACAGCTTCATGCTCTATAATAAAGAATACCTTCATACAAATAAAATCCAGGATTTCATCTTTCATATTGCTTACAAACTAGCTTATTTTGAAAGAATTCTATACGATTGGATTATGAGGAGGAAATAAAACTTTCCACTACGTCTGCCATTTTATCCCAAGAAAACCGGTAAGCTTCTGCCCGAATATTCTCCTTAAACCTTTCCCCCCACTGCCCTTCAAAAAAGTTCTCAATACTTTGGGCCAGCGCTTTTGGGCTTTTAGGTTCCACAATAAAACCTGTTTTCTTATGCTCCACTGCTTCAGGCAGCCCTCCAACTTTTGTGACAATGACAGGTTTTTCGAACCCGTAAGCAATTTGCACTATGCCGCTTTGGGTAGCTGATTCATAGGGGAGGACAACCACATCACAGGCTGCAAAGTAAGGCTCTACTTCTTTGTCTGGCGTGTATCCGTCTTTCATCCATACTTCTTCCCTAATTTCATTTTCCTCTATAAGGTTCTCATATTCTTCTCTAGCGCCAGCAAAATCTCCAACTATTAAAAGCTTTATTTCCTTCAGTTTTTTTTGTTCTTTTAAAATCCCCATTGCCTTTAAGAGATGGGAAAGCCCTTTATAAGGACGGATAAAACCGAAAAATAACAGGAGTTTTTCCTCCCTTCCCCTTCCTAACATCTCCCTGGCTTTCTCCTTGGACATATTTTGAAACTGAAAGGCATTGTATGTGGGATGAACATTCACCTTATATTGAGGGTCTTTTTTTATGGAAAGAAGCTCCTTTGCCTCCATCTTGGAATGAAGAATAAAATAATCTCCCCTTTTTAACACAAGTCTCACTAAAAATTTATCTAGGAAAAATCTCTCGTGGGGAAATACATTATGGCATAAATATAAAAGCTTTGTCTTTTTAAAAAACAGGGACATGACATAATAACAAGGCGCAAAATAAGGATGCCACCACTGCACTAAAACCATATCTGGCTTTTCCTTCTTTATTTTCCATGCATTCATCAGCCAGTTTATAGGATTTGCCGTATGAATTTCATACTGAGTCCCTTCAACCTTAAAAGCATCGTTGGAAAAATCCTTCTGTTCTTTTTTAAATAAAAACTTAGGATACTGCATTTTATAAGATATCATTTTTACCAAAAATCTTTTGGCAAGCGCCCTGTACAAAAGGCCTGTATAGTGGGAAATGCCCCCTTTATACGGATATACTGGGCCAATTAAAATGATTTTTTTATTCTTCTTCATCTTTTTTTTCCATATTTTTGTCGTAATCCATTTTTCGAATCCGATATTGAATATCTTCTAATAATTTTCTATTACCTGCAATCACGTCTGCCTGGAGTCCCACAATAAAAGTCATGAATCCCAACAGCATGAGGGTGCTTGCAAAAATAAGAGACTGGACATGTCCCATTCCAGTCCCCTTGACAAAGAAAAGGAGAAAACGAATGCCTATGCCTGTGCCTATGAGGAAGGGAACGGCTCCAACGACTGTAAAAAAGGTCAAAGGCCTGTACATCATGTAGGCCCGGATAATGGTAATCATAGAGCGTTTCACATAAGATCCCATACTGCTAAAGAGTCTGGATTTTCGAAGCTCTGGGTTCGTTCTTATAGGAACAGATGTAATTGGCACCTGGGTTCTCCCAGCCTGAACAATAGTCTCCAGGGTATAGGTATAGTTGTTAATGACATTGAGCCTCATTGCAGCTTCCCGGCTATAAGCCCGAAATCCACTGGGAGCGTCAGGAATATTTGTCTTAGAAGCCTTTCGCACGACAAAACTTCCTAAACGTTGGAGTTTTTTCTTCAAAGGAGAAAAATGCTCTGTTTCTTCAATGGGCCGCTCTCCAATGACCATTTCTGCTTTTTTCTCCAAAATAGGCTGTACTAGCTTTTCTACATCTGCCCCGCAGTACTGGTTATCTGCATCTGTATTGACAATGATATCAGCCCCAGCCCTTAAACAGGCGTCAATTCCAGCCATAAATCCCTTTGCCAACCCTTTGTTTTGGGTGAAATTCACAATATGATGGACACCCCAGTTTTTTGCCACTTCCACTGTATTGTCCGTACTCCCGTCGTTAATAATCAAATATTCAATGACGTCAATTCCATTTATATGCTTTGGCAGGTCATTTAAGGCAAGTTCTAATGTCTCGGCTTCGTTCAGGCACGGTATCTGAATGATTAATTTCATTCATTCCACTTCCTTTCTCTGGGCTCTTATGTCTCTTCCCTAGAAATATAAATAGGCCTTTTTTTTGTCTCTAAATAAGTTTTCGCCAAATACTCTCCTAAAATCCCCATACAAAAGAGCTGGATTCCCCCAATAAATACGATAATGCACACCATGGAAGGCCACCCGCTTGTAGGATCGCCAAACAACCATTTGCGGATAATAATAAAGAAGATGACAAAGACAGCTGCTATGGACATAAATAATCCTATCATAATGGAAAATGTCAAAGGGGCTGTTGTAAAAGAGATAATTCCTTCTATAGAATATAAAAAAAGCTTCCAGAAAGACCATTTCGTCTCCCCTGCCACCCGCTCTACATTCTCGTATTCAATCCACTTTGTTTTAAAGCCTACCCAGCTGTATATTCCTTTTGTAAAACGGTTATATTCTGACATGTTAATAATAGCGTCTACCATTTTTCGGTTCATTATCCGATAATCCCTTGCCCCATCAACTATTTCTGTCTCAGACATACGGTTCATTATCTTGTAAAAACACCGGGCAAAAAAAGAGCGGATAGGGGGTTCCCCTTTTCTCGTAACCCTTCTCGTTGCTGAAGAATCATATTCTTCTTCATAAATTGCCTGAAACATTTCTGGCAAAAGCTTTGGAGGATCTTGGAGATCCACATCCATAATGACAACGAAATCCCCCTTTGCCTTCTCTAAGCCAGCATAAATTCCTGCCTCCTTACCAAAATTCCTGGAAAAGGAAACATACCTTACCTTCTCATCTACTGTACGAAGCTTTTTAATAACAGATAATGTACCATCGACAGAACCATCGTCAACAAATAAGTATTCAAACTTTATTTCCGGCCATTTTTCTGAAAATAACAGCATGATTTTTTGCATTTCTTCATAGAAAAAAGGAATGGCCTCCTCCTCATTATAGCAGGGAACAACCACAGTCAGCAGTTTCATGGTTTTTCTCTCCTCTGTCTTCTTTCCTTCTCAATATATCGTAGAGGCTGGTCTCCTCTTCCAAGACAAGAAATAATCTCTCCTTTGGATGGGGAGCG
>CANOLZ010000051.1 GCA_947567075.1 uncultured bacterium | reverse complement strand
CCATAAATCCTCCTGTAACCTTTCCCTGAACTAAGTTTGCCCCTATGCTTCTCGCCTTCTCCATTTGAGCCTTTGTCTCAATCCCTGTTATACACAAGCTTATTCCCAACTCCTTCGTAAGTTTGGCAATCCCATTTAGAAAAGCCTCTTTATGTCTCTCTGTCTCTTTCCCTCCTATAATATTTGGAGAAAGCTTTACTATCTTAAAGGGAAACTGGACTATTGTAGAAAAAGGGGCTATTTCCTTTCCAAAATCCATCATTCCTATTCTTACCTTTAAACTTCTCACCTTATCCAATACTTCTCTCATTTTCTCTGTATGGCCAAAAACCACTCTTTCCTCTGCTTCTAGAACAATATTGGGAGAATTTACCTTTGTTATCTTTAATACCTCTTTCAAATCTTGGACAAAGGAAGGCTTTTCTAAGGCTGTGGCAGGAAGACTTATGTACATTTTATAATATGGCTTTCCTGATTCATTCCACTTCCTGCACTCCTCACAGGCTTTTGTTAAAATTCCTTTCCAAAGAAAATAGTTGCCTCTTGTATACTGGGCAGCTGGCAGCCATTCTTTTTGTAAATCACCTTTCACATAGACTTCAGCCCCAGCACAAACGTTTTCCTCTTTCCTTAAGCCCACCACTGGCTGAAAGGAAAGGGTATACTTCTCTTCTCTCTCTAAGTCTCTCCTTTCCTCCCTTTTACTAAACCCATGATAGCCGTTTTCCTTCTCTGCTAAAATAGAAAAAATAATAGGAAGAAGCCTTCCCATGTCCTGGAAAAAACGCACCTCTTTCACATCCCATACATGTTCTTTTTCCCTATAGGCAAAACATAGAAAAGATTCTGTCCCTTCCTCCTTTTGAAGGGGAATGACAACAATACTCCTTATTTTATAAAATGCAAGGGAAGTCTTCAACTCCTTTGGCAAACTTTCTCCTGTTCCAACAATAAGAGGAAGCTGCTGCTGTCTTAAAAAGGCAGGTCTTTCATTTCCCTTTTTATGGAACAGTTTTTCATCTTCCTTCTTGCTCCATTGGGCAATACAATCTGCCATTCCTGTCTGCCTTAACTCCATCCAAAAAATATCCGTCACCCCTGATGTTTTCCCTAGAATGGCCAACATTTCTTCTGTAAGCCTTTCTGCTGGCTCTTGCCTTTTTGCCAAATTCCAAATGGAAAAGACAGCCTCCCGCCTTAACAAAGAATCTTTTTCCTCCCACCCTTCCTCTCTTTCTTTTATAGGCCCTTCTAAAGACTTATTGTCTTTTTCTCCTTCTATGTATTTTTTAGATACAATCCGAAGCAAGTCCAAAGTCTTCTCAAACTGCTTCCATGTCACTCTTGAATAGATACGTCTTGTTACTTCGTTTTTTCCTCCAAAAGTCTGTATATCTGCGGTTATCCCACATACAAACCAATTGACTATAGGAATTTCCTTTTTCCGAATGGACACTGCTCCTATTTTTATGTTCCCATAAGTTGTGTCCTCCACTAGTTGTTCCTCTAAGGCACTCTGCCTTACTCTATCTAAAATAGAAAATGCATCTTCCTCTTGTAATATTTTTTTTACCTTTTCTAAATCTTCTTCTCTTCCTGACATAGTTGTTATGGGGCTTCCCTTTTCATCTTCGCAGTAAAGGAAAACATTTAGTATTTCACAAAAGTAATCTTGTATTTTTTGCAGCCAAAGGCAATCCATACCTTCCTTTTCTCCCTCTTTTGTCTCACTGTATTTGTTTACCATCATTCTACCTGAACCTTTTATTTATTGCAACTATCTCTCCTGTTTTTTCTCTCTTTGCTATCTCTTATACCTATTTTCTTCCTTCTTGTCCAAAGGAATGCTCTTACAAATATGACGCCTGCAAAAATGCCTATGGAGTCTATAAGCACATCTCTTATATTTCCGTCTCTTCCTGGAACAAAAGTTTGCCTATACTCATCAAGGCAGGCAAAGGCTACACAAAACCACCCTGTCCACGCCATGAGGGGAAGTTCCCGCAATCCATACACATAAAGAGGAAAGGATACAGTTGCTGCCAAGGCTAAATATTCTGATACATGGGCCCCTTTCCTAACGGCTATCTCCATTTTATCCCCATAAGATTGTATTCTCTCCCTTGTTGAATCTTTATCCGAATATTCTGCAGCCATTTTCGTAAGAAACAAGCTGACTCTTCCACTCAGTGAAGAAGATTCCTCTCCTGTCTGCCCAGAAAATCCCCAAATGACATACATAAGAAAAAGAGCTGGTAAAAAAGATAATGGTTTTAGAAAGTTTTTCATTCCTCTCCCCTTTCTCTTAGAATAAAAAAGGCTGTACAAAACTTCTTGCTTCTAACAATCGTCTTGTATCAGCCCCTTTCCCCAATACTTTGATTAGTATTCCATTTTCATTTTGTGAAATGCCCTAAGACCTATGGCGCTGGATAAAACAGTATAAACTCCTCCTAAGAGCCAATCCTTCCCCAGATTCTGGGTATGGGCAAATTGCAAAGTATTAAACTCAGGAGTTATGAGGATTAGATCCCTGACAACAGCAAAGGGCTCAAACCCAATAGGCTCTGCTGCAATAAACATCATTGCCCTTGGAATCAAGATAACTAATAAAAGAAATGTGAAAAAGGATTTTTTGTTATCCATGAATAAAAACATACACATATTGGCAATAGCAATTCCTGCAATCCACAAAGGCACTGCAAATCCAACCTTTTGTATAAAATCCAAGACTGTCCAAATATCCAAAGTTTGTTCCTGGACAACGGAAAATAGAAAGGTAATGCTAATAAAGCTCACGATTCCTAAAACAAGGAAAAGGACGCCTAAGAGCAAGGCAGTGATAAGTTTCCCAAAAAAAATCCCTGTCTTCCCCATTCCAATCGTATACTTATCTCGAATTCTCGTATCTGGGTAAGCAGTTCCAAAGACAATATGGGCAATGAAAATACTGCTGTAATAAGGAATCCAAAAAACTCCTTCCGCATAGATCATAAGATTATAGGCATCTGCTCCTGCATCCTCTGCATAATGGAAAAACTCCCGGAAAAAAATAATGGATAAATTTGCCAAAATGCATAGAGCAATAGCACAAAAAATATAAAAGAAAGTATACCGTCTGCGGAGTGCTGTATTCAGCTCCTTTATCACATAATTCATCATTTCGTAGAATTCTCCTTTTCATACCATTCATTCATCCACACTATAATTGGGCGCTTCTTTTGTTATATGGATGTCATGAGGATGACTTTCCTTTAATGATGCAGCTGATATTTTTATAAACCTTCCCTTTTGTTTCAGCTCTTCAATAGTAGGAGTTCCACAGTAGCCCATTCCAGCCTTCAGCCCCCCCATAAGCTGAAACACTGTGTCTTCCACTGTACCTTTGTAGGCAACTCGGCCTTCCACACCTTCTGGAACTAATTTTTTTGCATCTCCTTGAAAATACCGATCTTTACTTCCATTTTCCATAGCGGAAATAGAGCCCATTCCCCGATACACCTTATACTTCCTTCCCTGGTATAATTCAAAAGTTCCTGGGCTTTCGTCACAGCCAGCAAATATGCTTCCCATCATACACACATTGCCTCCGGCTGCAATGGCCTTTGTCATATCTCCAGAATACTTAATTCCTCCATCTGCAATAATGGGAATGCCATATTCCTTAGCTGCCTCATAGCAGTCCATAATAGCGGTTATTTGAGGAACCCCAATTCCTGCCACGACCCTTGTAGTGCAAATAGAACCTGGTCCAATTCCAACTTTAACCCCGTCTACTCCTGCCTCTATTAGTTCTTTTGTAGCCTCTTTTGTGGCTACGTTCCCTGCAATAACAGGAAGAGAGGGAAATTCTTCCTTTACCATACGTACTGCCTTTATAACGTTCTCAGAATGTCCATGGGCAGAATCCATGACAACAACATCAACTTTAGAATCTACTAGAGCTGCCACCCTCTCAATAACATTTGCTGTAATTCCTACTGCTGCCCCGCAAAGGAGTCTTCCCTGATCATCTTTTGCAGAATGGGGATACTTTATTTGTTTTTCAATATCCTTAATCGTAATAAGCCCTTTTAAATGAAAGTCATCATCAACAATTGGAAGCTTCTCTTTCCTTGCCCTAGCTAAAATTACTTTTGCTTCCTCTAAAGTAATTCCCTCTTTTGCGGTAATTAATTCCCCTGAGGTCATGGCTTCTTTAATTTTTTTTGTAAAATCTGTCTCAAACTTTAAATCTCTGTTTGTAATAATGCCAACAAGCTTTTTTCCTTCTGTAATAGGTACACCAGAAATACGAAATTTGGCCATTAGGTTATCTGCATCTTCCAATGTGTGCTCTGGGCTTAAAGAAAAAGGATCGGTTATGACGCCGTTTTCTGATCTTTTCACCTTGTCCACTTCGTCCGCCTGCTCCTCAATGCTCATATTCTTATGAATAATTCCAATTCCTCCCTGTCTCGCCATAGCTATGGCCATTCTGTGTTCTGTCACTGTGTCCATCCCTGCACTCATCATGGGAATATTTAATTTAATTGTCTTTGTAAGATAAGTAGATAAGTCCACCTCATTGGGAATTACTTTAGAATATGCGGGAACTAAAAGCACGTCATCAAAAGTTATTCCTTCGCCTATTATCTGGCCCATAAATTCCTCCATTCCTCCGCATAAGCGGTATTTACTTAATACATAAAATCATTTTTCTATATTTACCTGCCTTGGAAATACAGCCTTTATACAGTTTAACATATGTTCGTCCATCTCCAGCAATATTTGAACGATATCTCCCTCCTCATTGTACATCATGACATATTTTTCTGTCTCAGAGGCGCCAGAGCTAAAATCATATGTTTTTTTTATTCTCCTTCTATACCCTTCTACTTCGTGGGATTTCTCCTTTACAAGAACTTCCATTTTAGAAAGTTCCAATGTCTTTACATGCTTTCGAGCTTGCTTATTCATAATTTTGTCAATAGTTAACTCTTTGTCTACATACAAATACTCATATTCTAAGTCAACATTTCGAGAATATAAGTAATTTGCTATTCCAGCCAAAACCGCCCCTATTAGAAAAAGAATATGCAAAAACCCAGCAAAGACAAACAATATGGTAATTACTGTTAAAATAATTTTAAGGGCTGAATCTACAGGTCTTTTCTTCTTAGAAACAAGATACTCCCCATATGACTCATTCATACTGATTTCCCCTTTTCTTTCTTCGTTTCCGCTCATTATATCAAATTTCTTCAGGGGATGCAATGAATTTTCCTATAGGTTAAAAGCAAAAAGAAACCCCGCCCTTTCTATAAGGTGAGGTTTCCTTTTTTTATATTTATAATGGGTTACATCATTCCCATTCCGCCTCCTGCTGGCATAGGAGGAGTATCTTCCTTTATATTTGCTACAACTGATTCTGTTGTCAATAAGGTGGAAGCAACACTTGTTGCATTCTGCAAAGCGCTTCTTGTCACTTTTGCCGGGTCTAAAATTCCAGCCTCTACCATATTGACATATTCTTCTTTTAGTGCGTCAAATCCTACGCCGATTTCAGACTCCCTTACTTTATTGATAATAACAGCGCCTTCTAGTCCTGCATTGGCAACAATGTGATGGAGAGGAGACTCCAAGGCTTTTAATATAATATTTGCCCCTGTCTTTTCATCTCCCTCTAATGATTCGGCCAGTTTTGCTACCTCTTTGGACGCATGAACATAGGCGGAACCGCCTCCTGCAATAATTCCTTCCTCTACAGCTGCTCTTGTAGCTGCTAATGCGTCTTCCATGCGAAGCTTAGCCTCTTTCATCTCTGTCTCTGTAGCTGCCCCTACTCGAATAACAGCAACTCCTCCTGCCAGTTTTGCCAGTCTTTCTTGAAGCTTTTCTTTGTCAAAGTCAGAAGTCGTCTCTTCTACCTGAGCTTTAATTTGAGCAATTCTTGATTGGATGTTTTCTTTCTTTCCTTCTCCATCTACAATTACTGTGTTTTCCTTTTGTACTTTTACAGATTTTGCCCTTCCTAACTGATCTAAGGTAGTCTCTTTTAAGTCTAATCCCAATTCATCAGAAATTACTTGGCCTCCTGTTAAGATTGCAATGTCTTCTAACATTGCCTTTCTTCTGTCTCCATAACCTGGAGCTTTTACACCTACAACATTAAAGGTTCCCCGAAGCTTATTTACAATTAATGTAGTAAGCGCCTCTCAATATCCTCTGCAATAATGAGAAGTTTCTGTCCTGACTGTACAATTTGCTCTAAAAGGGGAAGAATCTCCTGAATACTGGAAATTTTCTTATCTGTAATTAAAATATAAGGATCTTCCAGTACTGCTTCCATCTTATCCATATCTGTTGCCATGTACGCAGACACATATCCTCTGTCAAACTGCATTCCTTCTACTAAATCTAACTCTGTCTGCATCGTTTTGCTCTCTTCTATAGTAATAACACCGTCTCCAGAAACCTTTTCCATTGCGTCTGCAACTAAGCTTCCTACTTCTTCATCTCCTGCTGAGATGGCAGCAACTCTGGCAATATGTTCTTTTCCATTTACCTTGCTGCTCATGCCTGCAATGGCCTCTACTGCCTTGTCTGTCGCCTTCTTCATTCCCTTTCTCAAAATAATAGGGTTTGCTCCTGCTGCTAGATTTTTAATTCCTTCATTTACCATAGACTGAGCTAAAACAGTAGCCGTCGTTGTACCGTCTCCTGCCACATCGTTTGTCTTTGTTGCCACTTCCTTGACAAGCTGGGCTCCCATATTTTCAAAAGCGTCTTCTAATTCAATTTCCTTTGCAATGGTAACACCATCGTTTGTAATTAAAGGTGCGCCAAAAGATTTATCTAATACAACATTTCTTCCCTTTGGTCCCAGTGTTACACTTACAGTATTTGCCAGCTGATTGACTCCTGATTCTAATGCTGCCCTTGCCTCAGCTCCATATTTTATTTGTTTTGCCATGTTTCTTTCCTCCTAGTCTGCTCTCATCTTTATTCTACAATTGCCAAAATATCATTCTGCTTTACAACGATATATTCTTCTTCATCTAATTTAACATCTGTTCCTGCATATTTGGAATAAATGACCTGATCTCCAACTTTTACCTGCATGGTCACTTCCTTGCCATCTACTACACCGCCAGGCCCTACAGCCACTACTTCTGCCTGCTGAGGTTTCTCCTTGCTTTGCCCTGGTAAAACAATCCCAGATTTTGTTGTTTCCTCTGCAACTAACTGTTTTAATACAACTCTGTCTCCTAATGGTACTAGCTTCATTTAAAATAGCCTCCTTTATATTGTTGATAGTATCCAGCGCCAATATCTTGTGCTCTTTTGTGTCTGGCGCACCTGTTTCTTTTTCATTATTAGCACTCACTATTGTTGAGTGCTAAATACTAAACATATATTAGTGACTTTGAGTCCAATATGCAACTATACTATTTCTTGTATTTTGGGGATTATTTATATATTTCTTATAGTATCTCCTATTTTCTCTTAAATACTCAATTTTATCCATTTTTTTATATAATACTAGGAATAAAAAATTATAACCATCCTGCTTTCATGAATGGGCATACTTTGGGAACCCCCAAAATTTTGCATGTTCTTATCATTCCAAGAACACAAATGAGCTCCTTTATCATCATAGTAGTCCAAAATATTTAAACGCCTTATAAAGGCCGTCCTCCCCCATAGGTTTTGTCACATAATCGGCACATTCCTTAATTTCCTGGCTTCCATTGCCCATAGCTATGCCAATTCCAGCTCCTTGAATCATCTCATAATCATTCATACTGTCCCCAATGGCAATTGTATCCTCTATCCCTATTCCCATCTTATGACAGACAAATTCAATGCCTGTCCTTTTAGAAAAATCTCTGGGCACCAGTTCAACTGTATGATAATTATGACGGATTTCCTTGTAAAACTTGTCAAGAGGTTCCCTTAAACCTTCAAAACCTCCTCCCTTTATACTAAGACTTACCTTATTCGCTGTCCATTTTTTCTTCTGTCTTTTCCTCTCCTGTAAAGATAGAAAACGATCCCCCAACTCTCTTTTTAAAAAACCTAAAAATTTATCTTCTTTTATTTTATCTACCGTTTCTTCATCATAAAGGAGACAATTTGTCCCTTCAAAAATGCCTCCCATGCCCTCCTCCCTCAAAAAGCAGATAGTTTCTTCCATTATTTTATCTGGAATTACCTCATCTAAAAAAATCTCTCCCTGTATTTCACAGTACGCTCCACAAGCTGCTACAATTCCATCAAAGCCTACGTTTAAGACAGGCTGCTCAGGTACCATAACACGGCTTCTTCCCGTACATATAAAAACGAAATGTCCCTTTTCTCTACACCCTTTAATTCCCTCTATAGCGCTCTTTGGAATTTCCTTCCTATAATCCATCAATGTATTATCAATATCCACAAAAATCATTTTTTTCTTCATCTACTATCCCCCCTAGACATTCCAATCCTTCTATGAAAAATTCCATTATTAAAAATACGAAATACAGATTACAGCCAAAATTCTACCAAATGGCTTATTCGGTAAAACAGCAACCCATTATTTACCTCCAATGTCACCCCGACATCTGTAAAAATCCCTAGTATTTCATATGCCATACTGTGTACAAAGGAACAAAAGAACAAAAAGCAAAAGAAATATCTTGCCTTTTCGTCTGCCAATCCATGGTAAATGCCAAGAAGAGCCAAAAAAGAGGCAATCATAAACAGCCAGGCAAAGTCTCCAAAATACCGATTTAACACGCCGGCCATCTGGGCATCCGTTATCATAATAATAATAGCAAACAGACAAGCAGACAGAGCAAAAAAATATGCCTTTTTATTTTTTATCCACCTTCCCATTTTCCACACAATAAGTCCTGGAATTAAAAATACATGGTTATACATTAATCCCCCTATTAGGCATTCTACTGTAGAAACCCCTTGGTAAGAGGAAGTCATTGTGCTTGGAGCCACAAAGGGAAATCGGTTTGTAAAACCTGTTGGTACAAATAAGTAGGAAAAAAGGGCAAGAGGTATCCGATCCACATGAAACCCTCTATAAATCATTGCATTCCCTGTCAAATTATAATTTGCTCCAAAATCAAAAACTGATCCAAACCTGGCATAATTGTAATACATTAACCATAATGCTATTACAAGATAAGGAGAGAGAAAACAAAAAGTAGAGGCCCTCCCCTTCTTACTCAAAGTAAATAACATCCTTTTTTGGAATATAAACTCCCAGAATAAAAGAATGGAGAAAAATGACCCAAGCAGGAGCTGGGGCCTGCATGAGGCTACAAAAGCCATACACAAAGAACCAAAAAACAGCCTCCCCTTCTTTAAGAATCGTTTTCCCCCTTCTTCTATTCCAGGGGCAGACAACCAAAAATACAGTCCTCCTATGGTACAAGTGAGGGCCAGTAATATAGGCAGGGAATAAAAATCTGGACGTTTTATCATATATAAAGCGCCACAGCCATTTATAAAAAGGCAGCTTAAGAGAAAATACATGAGAAAGGGGGTTTTCCTATACCACTTTTTAATTATTTCTCCCAAAAAGGCTAAAACAGCTATAACGAGGAGCACAGAACATATAAAAATCCCTTGATACGTAGGAAGGTGACTGCCTGTCAACATATAATAAGGAAGATAAAAGAGAAGAACAGGGCCCACTCCAAAATATACAAAATACCTTCCCTCATAATACCCTACATCCCAGTAAATCTTTTCTCCAGTCCTATGAGATAATTCCAGCCTCTCTTTATAATCATAGGGGTTTTTCAGTTCTTTGAGCCCTTCTGGAGGAAGATCCAATAGGAAAAACTCCCCTTGTAATAAAGCTTCTGTTAACCTATAGTATTGTTGGTGATGAGGCTCCTTTGGATCAAGAAAAAATTGATTCCATCTTACAATACGGCTAAAAAAGAAAATCTGTGCCAAGGCAAATCCTACAATCAGAAGCTTTCTAGAAGGAAACTTATCTATATAAAGATATTGATACAGCTCTGATTTTGGCCGGATGATGAATAAAAGAGAAAAAACCATAAATAAAAAAAGACTGCGCTTTATCGAAAGCATTGCAGGCACCTGTCTGTTAAAACTCCATTCCATTACCTGAATCTGCTCCCCCTGTTCTAGCTGGGGGTATATGCGAACCCCAAGACATTCCCCATAAGGGTGAATCCGTATATATTGACTTTGCAAAATATGATGGTAAAAAATCCGCTCTGGCAGCTCATAATAGGCACTGCTTCCTTGATCTCTTATGCTAAAATGAAAAGGAAGTTTTTTTACAGCTGTCTCCCCTAATTTAGGAAAAAGAAAATCAATATGAATATTTTTAATATCCATATCTAATTGGGAAACTTCAAGATAAACATCCTCCTCTCCTACCACTTCCCAAATATTCCCTTCTATGTTCACAAGTCCCCTTCCCCCTTCAAAGGGGAGGGAAATTGCCTCATTCCCAAAAGATTCATAATGGCGGTATTGGAATAAAGTTACTTCTAAAAAACAAGCTGCCATAAATAAAAGGCTTAAACAGAAAATATTCTTATGAAGAGACGGTTTTTTTATAATCTCCATCAATGCCCTGTATTCTATTGCTATAGTCAACCATAATTGGCAAAGATAAGAAGAGTAAAAAAGAACATACCTTTCCCTCCCTTCCATATCCTTCCAAAATGGAATTTTATCATAAAGGGCTCTCCCCAAAAAAAGGTAAAACCCAATTCCCACAATAAAACGGATTCCTATTTGAAACCATTGGATTTTTTTTAAATAAAATGGCTTTCCTATCTCTTTTGTCAGGTAATTAGCAAAAATTTGGTGTAAAACAGCTGTTCCCAAGAGAAATCCCGTCCCATAAATCGTCATATTCACCCCTACGCCTTTCTGATTTGGACGTTCAACATTATTCCAAATCATCCAGGACCACCCATCCTTCTTTCAGCCCTAGATATATGGAATTTTGCGGCACAAATACACCTCTTATTATATCGGAACACCTTTAAATGTCAAGGAATACAGGCCAGGAAGCTTGCCTTTCATAAGCCCTTTTATTTGAAGAATACTATTTTTTTGTCTCATCGTCCTTTTCTTTCCCTGACAAAAGCAGTGGGACTGCTATGTTTTTAGAGAAAAAGGATATAAAAGGTCCCAGTCCTGCAACACATACAAGGGTTCCAATACTGAGGAGACCGCCTAACAGAAATGTCATGACAGCACATAAGAGATCTGTTAAAAACCTGCATCCAAAATAGGAAATCTTAGACTTACGGGCAAGTATAATAGAAAGTGCATCATAAGGTGAAACTCCCTTATCTGCCGTCTGATATAGGGCACAGGCAAAACTCAATACGATAACTCCTACCATCATAAGAAGGAGTCTTAACCAAAAACTCTCATAGATTTGTCCAATAGATAACAAAGCTTTTTCCACGACAGAAGCAAGAGGCCCTACGAGTATCCAATTGACAAAGGTGCCAAGCCCTACCAATTCCCGTTGTAAACGCCATTGCACAAGAAAGCAAAGGCAGTTAGTACCTATAAGAATAAGAGAAAAATCAATGCCTACCTTGTCTCCCATAGCAATCACCATGGCTGTATATGGATCGCTCCCCAAGGAGGACAGCTTAATAAGAGCAATACCAAATCCCATGATTGCACATCCAAAAAGGGTCATGATAATGGGACGTCTGTCCGTAGGGTGGACTCTCTGTTTATATTTTTGTATTAAATTTTTCATTCCCCATGAATAATCTTCCATAACAAATCCTCCTCTGTCTCTGTCTCATATTTCGCCACTGACCGAATCTCTTTTTTCCCACTTTTCACTGCAACCGGGCAGCCTACCAGTTTAAGCATCTCCAAATCATTTTCATTATCCCCTATAGCCATACATTCTTCTGGCTCAATTCCCAATTGGTCAAGAACTTTCGTTAGCGCTGAGCCTTTGTTCACTTTTAGAGGCATCATATCCAGCCAGTCATCCCCTCCTGTTACCACAGTACAACGTCTTTGAAAACCTCCCTCTTCATAAACAGAAATTTTCATATACTTCTCCTCTGTCTTTAAAATGTCTGGCACCATTGTGACATCATTCTTCACAACATCCCTCATATGATAATAAAAGCGCATATTTTTAGGCTGGACATAACTTTCCATAACCCCTGAAACGAGAACTTCTGCGTCTTTTGTCTCCTGTATTGCCCGAATTAATTCCTGACCCAGGCTGCACTCCATGTTCTCCTTATGAAGCTCCTTGCCTTGATAAAAGCTGATACATCCATTCTCACATAAATACTCTATCTCCTCACCTAAAGGCTCAAACAGCCTCTTTAAATTTGTATACTGTCGTCCGCTGGCAGCAAAAAAGAGAATACCCTTCTTTCTCAGATCATGGATCAATTCACATGTATGATCTCTTAGTGACCGGGCTCCGTCAAGGAGCAACGTTCCATCCAAATCACAGGCAATCCATTTTAACTTCACCATCTGAAATACTCCTTCCCAAAATAAGATTCTGCTAGACTTCTCCATTTCTCATTGATATAATTATATCACCTTATACCCTTTGTTGTTAGAATATTTTTGGCATATTACTAGGATAATCCGGGCAAAAAGGAGAGACATGGTTTATGGACAGCCTACAAATTAACGTTACAACAGATGAAAATGAAAGGCAACTAGAGCATCCCGGCCTCCCTCTATTCCCTGTGGCTTTTTATGAGGGAGAGCTCAGCAGTCATACCATTGTCCGGCATTGGCATGAAGAACCGGAACTTATCATGATCCATCAGGGAAATATTGGAGTTGGAGCTGGCCAGTCATGGGGGAAACTCACCTCTGGTCAAGGCTGCTTTATAAATGGGGGCGTCCTTCATAATGTGTGGAAAATAGAATCCACTCCTTGTGAATACCGTTCTATTGTATTTCATCCCAGATTGATTGGCAGCATGGACAGTCTTTACTGGATAAATTATATTCATCCCCTTAAAGATCCATCGAAAGGATTTAACCATACTCTTTTCCCCACTATGGAAAATACAGGCAGAGAAAGCTGCCGGATATGAAAATGAAGTGCGGTATCACCTAACAAAAAAGGAACAAAGACTTTCGAATAAAGAACAACGGGATATGGAAAGAATGAAGGTCATGTTCACCTTTGTGGAAGCTCACCTGTCAAAAGAACTGTCTCTTGGACAAATTGCAAAGAGTACTTTAATTAGCGAAACAGACTGTCTACGATGCTTTCGAAGGAGTATTGGAACATCTCCCATTCACTTTTTAAAGGAACGCCGCCTTCAATGTGCCTCTAGCCTTCTCCTTTCTGCTAATAAAAGCATATCTGACATTGCCAGTTCTTGTGGATTTCTGGATACAAGTTATTTTATCAGAAGACACACTTGTCAACGGTGGGTGAAGCCCGTTCATCCTGGCCGTTAACGAGGGTAGGTAACTCTCCTATTCTGTACGGGTTAGCATTATGATTATAAAATTCACATATGGATGCTATGATATATAGCATATAAATGGACAAATCAAAGTTTTGAAGGAGGGAAAAAATCATAGGATTATTTGATTTATTTAAAAGGAACGATAAGAAGTTAAACGATAATTCTAAGGAGAATGATGAAAAAGAGAATATATCGAAAGAACTGGCAATACAGACGATATCCGCTATTATTTCGGGAAATGACAGTGGGGTGATCAAAGGGATAACAGATTGTTTAGCAGATAGTGAAGTATATTTTCATGAACATGGGGATGCTTTTTTAGAAAGAGGAATAGATGAATTTGATGAGATATCGTTAAGAGAAATTCAATGGTTATCTATTGTGGATATCTTAGCAGAAAATCAGTATGTGTGTGAACAGGACTGGAAAGATGAATTAGATGATTTCTTATATTTTGTAAGAGAACTAAAAGAAATAAAGGCAGCAGCATTGCCATTAGAGGTGGAATGGTTTGATAAGAATGCTGATATTCATGAATGGTGTGCAATCATGGATGGTAAATGGAAGTCATCAGGAATGTGTTTGGCAGGCATTGATATAGAGAGTGATTCTTATGTACTGTTTCCATGCAGGGATGATAAATTGAATGAGCTGAAAAAACTGGCAAAAATTGTTTCGTGTCGAATTGATTATGCTAAAAACCTCTGAGATTTATCTAAACTGTTTATAAAAATAATGTGCATCATTCCAGTTTACATAAAGGTTTGGATAGTCCATGCAGATAGCATTTTTTTGAAATGTTACGCAGTTAAAAAGCATTTTTGAGGGAAAAGAATAAAGCCCTTACCCACTTTCATTATGCCTATGTGAAGCCGCAAAATACAAACTTTTTCATCCCCTATTGCAAAACATAATGGCATAAAATAAGGCGATTCTAAACTGCTTTGTGTGCATGATAACAGCGCCCTATGCTTATGTGTATCGTCTCATTTGTGGTGCTAAAATGGTACCCGAATTTCTTGAAACCCATAATATTCAATGGTAAAAGCATTCATTGCTTTCACTCTTCTTGTCTGCCATATAAACAGGAGCAGAGAAACTTGTCAACGGCAGGAAAATCCTGTTCATCCTGAGTATTGATGAGTGAGATGATGATTTTGCCCAATTAGGATATGGAGAAATGTCAATATGAGAACTTACGATGCTATCAATGCAATTAGTAATAGAATTATCAAAGATGGGCTATGTGATGCTATTATACTAAAAGGCTCTATAGGGCGTGGTGATGACGATGAATTTTCGGATGTTGATATATACCTAATTGTCTCACCTGAAAATATGGATGCTGTCAAGGACAAAGGAAATGAATATTTATCCGTTTACAAAGATATTGTTTTTTTAGAGGATGTAAATTTTGGTCTTCCTCAAAAGATAGCAATTTATGTGGATGCACTTCATGTAGATTTGTATATTGCCCAACTGGAGCAAATCGGGCATGGGGATCCTATTAAAGTCTGGTATGACCCAAAGGAATTGTTCAATAACTACACTTATTACAGAGATGACATGACTGAAGATGAAATTACTCAGTATTTTTCTGAAGTTCTATATTATTTCGCAGAAGCAGATACGGCATATAAAAGAAAGAATTATGCCTGGGTGTCCAAACTTATGTCCAACGCTATTGCTGAAGTAGCCATATTGCTCCGTTATCCCTATGATAAAAAGTATGCTTTTCTTGGACTAAAAAAAATTAATGAAATAATTCCCAGTGAACAATATCAATTGCTCGAAGATGCCTATACATACTTAGGAAAGAATGGTTTTCAAAAATCAAATGAGTGTCTGATTGAAGCTTTGGAGCTCATTATTTCCCAATCTAATACTTCACTTAAAGAAAAATTGGATTTGAAACTCTTCGAATGGATCAAAGACAGCTTGAAAACCTTTTTGTTTACAGATGGTGACTAATAATTATCGTTTGAGTATAGATTAAGGTTATATAAGAAATGTGAACAGATTTTTTCAATGAGTAAAGACCATAAAATATAGATTTATGGAGGAAAAAATTATGGAAAAAGAGGATAATTTGTATATTGCAGAAATTCAGGAAAACAACATAATACTCTCCCAAAAGAAGTGAAGGAACTGGGGAAATAAATCTTGAAATTACATAAATCCTTGCTGCCCAATCTTGTCATAGTGATCACTGTAGTTTTTCTATTATACTATAAAATGGAAGAAAATGTCCAAAATAGTTTGTCTAAATATTAATAATATAATATACATATTTCTTTTTATGTAATTACTGTCATGGTTTCATTCTTGCCGTCTTCTCTATTTCCTGTAAATTTAAATGCATATGTGCCAATTACTATAAATGTTCACAGCAATCTTTACACTCATATAACTTTTACAAAAAACAAAATGTCCATAGACGACCAATACTGACTC
>CANOLZ010000050.1 GCA_947567075.1 uncultured bacterium | reverse complement strand
GCCTGTGGAGATTATACAGATATTTCCAAGGCAGCGGCAGATATGTGTCAAATATTAGAGCCTGTACTTCCTAATACAAAAAGTTTGGCTATTTACGATGAAAAATATGAATTGTACAGTAAGACGATTCAGGCACTGGACGGTCTGTGGGATTGTATACAGGCGTATGAAGACAGGCATTCCTTTCAATAAATAAAGAGCTGATGCATAAAGAAAGAGGAAGATTCATTTTTTATGTAACAGCTCTTTGTTCATACTATGTAGAATAGAAGAAGTCCATGGCTGCATTGCGACATCCGGCCACATGGCTGCGCAGTTTTGTGGCGGCCTGCTCTATATCTTGATTCAATAGACAGTCTAGAATTTCTATATGTTCTTTGCGGGCTTCCTGCAAATGCTCTTTGTTTTGGGTACTGCAGATAATGATGCGCATATTTTTATCAAAAATTTTTTTCATCATGTCAATAATGTAGGCGTTATTGCAATAGTTTATCATTCCTAAATGCATGGCAGTATCTGTCTTATAACCATGTTCAATAGAAAGCATATCCGATTGGAAGACTTCCTTCCAGCTTATTAGTTCTTCATAGGGAATATTTGGACTGGCCAGTTTCAGTGCAATGGGTTCAATCTCCATACGAGCCTGAAAAATTTGGACAATATCACTTAGAAGGATATCCGTCACTAAAATTCCCTTTTTGGGAACAATGTGGAGAAATCCCTCCATTTCCAGAATACTAATAGCCTCTCGAATAGGAGTCCGGCTAAACCCTAGTTCTGCGGCAAGCTGGGCCTCATTAAGCATACTTCCAGGGCGGTACTCACAATTGACGATTTTTTCTTTTAAGATAGAGTAAGCCTGTAGTTTTAGATTTTGTTTTGTCGCCATTGTCGTTGTCATAGGTAATAAAAACTCCCATTTCTAAAAAATATGTTGTATGGATCTAGTATATTATACTATATGAGGAAAAAAATCACAAGTAATCATAAAATTTATCTTAAAGAAAGCATTGTTTGTAGTCCATAGATATACTATAATAAACATATCTTTTTCCTAGGGAAATGTCCATGATGACTGAGATAAGAAAAATATGAGTTTGTTTTACCAAGAAGAAAAAGAACAACAGGGAGGAGAGATTATGGAATATAGAGTTATTGGAAACACAATCATTGCTAGAATAGATAAAGGAGAAGAAATACTAGAACAAATAAGAGAGATTGCCTTAAAAGAAAATATAAAATTGGCCAGCGTTCAAGGAATTGGAGCAGTCAATGAGTTTACGATTGGGGTATTTAAGACAGATGAGAAAAAATATCTTTCAAATGAATATAAAGGCAGTTTTGAAATCGTATCTTTAACAGAGACAATCAACACAATGAATGAGGAATTTTACTGTCATTTACATATGAGTGCAGGAAATGAAAAAGGAGAAGTTGTCGGTGGACATTTGAATAAGGGGATAGTTAGTGCAACATGCGAAATGGTAATTTATACTATGGATGGAAAGATTGATAGATACTATGATGAACAGATAGGATTAAATTTGTTTAAATTTTAAAAAATGATGGGAATGCCTTATCTAAGAATATGAAAAAGGCGGAGGGAGCTTCTTTGGAGGCTCCCTTTTGTGTTTTCATGAAAAAATAGGAATTCTGTCCTTCTATTAATCATCACTTTATAGGGAAATACATATTAAGCTCATTTTTTATGGGAAAGGAGAGCTCAATGAATCGTTAGAAATAATTATCAAAAAAGATTGAGAAAAGGTACACATTCACAAAATAAGTAAAAAGTTACATTAATAATCGTATTTCTTACATATAATACAAAAATTGTAAAATAAATGATAAAATTCCATTAAATAAATTTTTTGTCGATTTAGAGAGAAAATTAGGAAAAAGGATACGTAAGATGTAGAGGAGGATAAAAGATGAACGCAGAGTTAAGGGAAAGAATTTGTAAGAGATGTAAAACAGAAGTTTTAAGGGAAGTATTGGATGAAAGAGACTCCATCTGCCCGGAATGTGGATACTATATGAGTCTCCAAGCATATAAAAGAATGGATGCATTAGCGGACAATCATAAGTTTATAGAATGGGGACTAAAAAAAACATTTCAAATCCATTGGGAGATGAAGAGTATGAACAGTTATTAAGAAATCTAAAGGAAAAACATCAATTGGAAGAAGGAGTCGTAACAGGAGAAATTCAAATAAACGGAATACATACGGCAATTGGCGTCATGGATACGAGATTTATGATGGCAAGCATGGGATATATTGTTGGAGAAAAGATAACAAGCCTTTTTGAAAAAGCGTCGAAAAAAAAGCTTCCTGTCCTGTTATTTTGTTGTTCTGGGGGAGCAAGAATGCAGGAAGGAATTATATCGTTAATGCAGATGGAAAAAACAGCAGCTGCTGTAAAACGCCATAGTGAACAGGGACTATTGTATATTTCCATTTTAACAAATCCAACAATGGGAGGCGTGAGTGCAAGTTTTGCTATGATTGCAGATATTGTTGTGGCAGAAAAGGGGGCAATGATAGGCTTTGCTGGGCCAAGAGTGATCGAGCAAAATACTGGGATAAAATTACCAGAGGATTTTCAAACAGCACAATTTCAATTATCCCATGGATTTGTGGATGATATTGTGGAACGAAGAGATATGAAAGAAAGGTTAGGAAGACTCTTATCATTCCATAAGAGAGGGACTTGTCTTAAAAGTTTGGAGACATCCTTAAAAGACTTTGTAAACCTTAAAAATTTACACGACATAAGCCCTTGGCAGAAAGTAAAAATTGCTCGTTCGAAAGAACGCCCTACAAGTATGGATTTTATAGAAGGTATTTTTGAAGAGTTTGAAGAACTGCACGGAGACAGAACAATAGGTGATGATCCTGCAATTGTTGGAGGATTGGCAAGGTTAAATGGGTATCCGGTGACCGTTGTTGGCCAGCAAAAAGGAAAAAAGAATTTAGAGGAAGCAGTCTATCGCAATTGGGGAATGGCCTCCCCTAGTGGCTATAGGAAAGCGCTAAGACTTATGAAACAGGCAGAAAAATTTCATCGGCCAATTATTTGCTTTGTAGATACTATAGGGGCGGCATGTGGTAAGGAGGCAGAGGAACAAGGGCAGGGAGTAGTTATTGCCCAGCTTTTAAAAGAGATGTCAGTGCTGGAAGTTCCTATTTTGTCCATTATCATTAGTGAAGGTGGAAGTGGAGGAGCCCTGGCCTTAGGTGTTGGCAATGAAGTTTGGATGCTGGAAAATGCTGTTTATTCTGTATTAAGCCCAGAAGGATATGCAAGTATTTTGTGGAATAATCAGGAGAGGGCAGAAGAGGCAGCTAAACGTATGAAGCTGACGGCAGCCGACTTACTTGAACTAGGGATTGTGGAAAAAATATTTGGGGAGCCAATGAATTTATCAACAACAAATATGGGAGGTATATGCCAGAAATTAAAAGAAGAAATAGTTCTATTTATAAAAAAATATAATAAAAAATCAAAAAAAAGAATCGTACATCAACGATACAGACGATTTAGAAAATTTTAGATAGAAAGGCAGGGAGACGCACATGTTTATTATAGTTCTTATTGGAGCAGGTATTATAACAGGTATAATTCAATTGTTCATGACACAAGGATTTGGGAACATCTCAACAGTATGTTCCACCTTACTGCTCCATCAGTTTGTAGTGACATTTGGTCTTTTGGGAATAATAGGAACCATAACAAATATCATAAAAGCAGAGGACAATGCCAAAATATTGGGATGGCCTGGGGGGCCTTTTCAAATTAAGTATGGATTTTCCCAATTGGGATTAGGCGTTATGGGGGTTATGTGTATATGGTTTCGAGGGGGATTCTGGCTGGGAACATTGGTTAGCATGTATATTTATGGAGTGAGTGGTTTTTGGTCACATGTTGCTGAAATGAAAAGACAGGGAAAAGCCACAGTGAATGATGTAGGAAATCTTATAATAGATGTTATTTATCAAACAATGCTTACAGTGCTCTCTGTATATGCGGGAGGTATATGGGTTTAAAAATACAAAAAAAGGACAGGAACAAGAAAAGGAAGGAGAGAATCAAATGTCCTATAGATTTGAAATGAGCCAAATACAAAAAGGGATATATTTTGAATGTTGTACAAAAAACAGCAGCGACTATCATATTATGATGACATTGGAAGTAAAAGATATAGATAGTAAAGTGTTGGAAGATGCAGGAAATTTTCTTGTTTCAGAACAAGAAGCATTACATCTTTGTCTTGAAGAGACAGAAGATAGACTTTATATGAGAGCTCAGGAAGATGTTTTTATAGGTATTCCTGTCATTTTCAGTGAGAATGAGGAGGAAACAAGACAAATAGCTAAGAAGACCTTTACAGAACCATTGGACTTATATAAAGCTCCTTTGCTTCGCATAGTTTATGTAAAGGAAAAGACAAAAAAGAATTACATACTCCTTTGTCTCCATCATTTAATTGCAGATGGCATTTCAACAGACCTATTTATAAAAAGGCTCTTTACTATTTATGAAGCAATGATTTTTCATACACCTTTTAGGATAGAAATGAAAGAAGATTTGCGTTTTTCCAGCTTTATTAAAAAGGAAAATAAGAAGCTTTTGGAGGGAGAATATAAGGAACAGGGAGAATTTTGGAAAAAGGCGTTAGAGAATGTAACAGCCCCTGTATTTATCAAAGAATTTTCCAAGACAAAGGAAGATAGAGAAAACGTAACAGGAGCAGAAGTTCGAATTTCTATCCCTGAGAATTTAGTGGAAAGAGTAAAAGAGAAAGGCAGAGAACTGGAAGTTTCAGAATTCATGTTTCAGGCAGCTGTATATATGACTGGAATTATGAAGTGCACAGGAAGTAGAAACTTTGCTATTTCCTCCCCCTTTACCTATCGGCCAGAAAAAAAGGATCAGGAATCAATAGGTTGTTATATTTATAATACCCCTTTATTTTGCAAAAAAAATGATGGGGACAGTTTTAAAAGTCTTGTAAAAGAAGTAAGAGATGATATTTTTAGAGGATATAGGAACATTGGTTATCCAAATAATTTAATGATTCGGGAACAGGCCATGCATTCGCTTTTAGATAAGACAGTTTTTGACTATACATTTATTTATGATGTATATGAAGAGCATACATGCCAAGAAATTATAGGAAAGAAAGATTGGGATTTTTGTGTTTATCCAGGAGAAATAACGGTAATTTATGAGGAAATAGGGAAAAAGGCCATACTGAGAATTCAATATAGAAAAGAGAACTTTTCCAAAAATTATATAGAAAATTTTGGAAAAAGATTAGTGGCCATTATGGAACAAGTTTGTGAATTCCCAGATATACTTATTGGAAATATAGATATTTTTCTGCCTGGTGAAAGAGAATGTTTATGGGAATGGGAAAGAGAAAGCTCCTATTTCCCATGGAAACAAGAATGTATGATTGATATTTTTGAAAAAAAGGTTTTCCAGTATGGGGAAGAGATAGGGGCATTTTCAGGAGACCATGTTTTTACTTATAGAGAAATAAACCATATGGCAAATGCTGTTGCTCAAAAGTTACAGAATACAAAAGTAAGTGGGGGAAGAAAAAAGACAGGGGCAATTTGGATGGAACGTTGTATAGAAATGGTTGTTTCTGTTCTTGGAATTTTGAAAGCTGGGTGGGCATATGTTCCCATGGACTTATCCTATACAAATAGCCGTATTCAGTATATAGAAAAGGATGCACAATTGTCAGTAATACTTACAAAAGAGGAGTGTTTAGACAGGATAAAAGGGGTGGTAAATGTTGAATTATTTTGTGTAGAGAATGTCATAGAGGAACAGAAAGTTTCTGAAAATCCAAAGATTGTTCGAAATCCAAAGGATGTTGCTTATATTGAATATACATCTGGGTCTACAGGAGAACCAAAGGGAGTTGTGATCGAAAATCAAAATATTGTCAATACAGTGAAGGATCTGGAAAGAAGATTCCCCTTGGAAAAAAGAGATGTATATTTGTTTAAGACTCCTCTTACTTTTGATATTAGTGGCACAGAGTTATTTGGATGGATTGTTGGAAAGGGAAATTTATGTATTCTGCCTAAAGACGAAGAAAAAGATACTTTTGCAATATTACAAACCATTGAAAAGTTTAAGGTTACACATATCAATTTTGTTCCTTCTATGCTGAGAATGTTTGTAGAATGTTTAGAGGAGGAAGAAAACCGTAAAAAAGTATCTTCTTTAAAATGGATTTTTACTGGGGGCGAAGCAATTAGCCATGATTTAGTTGAAAGATTTTTAGCCCTTTCTATAGGAATCTCCCTGGAAAATGTTTATGGACCTACAGAGACAACGATGTGGGCCTCACATTACCATTTAGAACATAAGGAAAAAACATTAAATGTTCCCATTGGAAAGGCATTAAATGCCTATCGTCTGTATGTTGTAGATAAAAATATGAAACGCCTTCCCCCTATGATCCCAGGAGAACTTTGTATTAGCGGAGCTGGGGTGGCAAGGGGATACTTAAAGAAAGAGGAGATGACAAAAGAGGTATTTCTAGAGAATCCTTTTTTTGAAGAAGGAGATCAAGAGCAATACAGGCGATTATATAAAACGGGAGACTGGGCAAGAATACTTCCAGATGGAAACTATGAATTTTTAGGAAGAATGGATAACCAAGTGAAAGTGAGCGGTATTCGGATAGAGTTAGGAGAAATAGAAAAGGCTTTTTTGGAATATGAGGAAATTACCCAAAGTGTTTGCCTAGTAAAGAAAGATATCTATGGGGCCCATTATATTGTACTTTGCTATAGTTCTAAAAAGGAGATAGAAGAAAGTCAATTACGGATATTTGCTGAAAATAAACTTTCCCCAGCCTTCGTTCCTTCAGAATATATTTATATAGAAAATATGCCAAGAACGATAAGTGAAAAAATAGACCAAAAAGCGCTGGGCCTGCTGGCAGAGGAGAAAAGAAAAAAACATAAAGTAGTTACAAAGGCAAAAAATGAGATGGAAGAGGCCATTGCTTCTGTTTGGAGAAAGGTACTAAATAAGGAAGAAATTGGGGTGGATGAAAATTTTTTTCAGGCAGGAGGCCATTCCATTGCATTGGTTCATGTACATAATCTTTTATGTAAAAACCTAAAAATAGAGTTTCCCATATCCATTCTTTTAAATCATCCTACAATTGAAGGAGTTGCACAAGCCATTGGCTCAAAGAAGGATAAGAGGAGAGAGCCTGTTCAGACAAGGGTTGGAAAAAGCCATAAGATTTCAAAGGATGATGTTGCTATTGTTGGTATGGCATTAGACGTGCCAGGGGCAAAAAGCATTCATGAATTTTGGACAAATCTTTTATTAAAAAAGGATTGTATACGTGAATATACAACAAAAGAACTAGAGGAATTAGGAATTGAAAAGGAATTAATCTATCATCCTAACTACATTAGAAGAAAAGGGGTATTGGATGATATAGAAGAATTTGATCCTGCATTTTTTAATATTACCCCTGCCCAGGTAAATTGGATATCCCCACAGCTTCGCCTTTTATATAAAGGAGTATGGCAGGCTATGGAAGATGGAGGAATTGCATCTGGAATGTATAACGATAGAATGGGTGTTTATATAGGGGCGTCAGACGATTTTGTCTGGTATCAGAGTATGCTCTTTGATAATGAAAGTTACAGTGATACTTATCAAATTTATACACAGTCAACCAATCATTTTCTTGCAACAAGACTTTCCCATATGTTTGATTTCAAAGGACCTGGGATGTCCATATTAACAGGATGCTCCACTTCCCTGGCAACCGTTCATCTTGCATGTAAAGCTTTACTGCTAAAAGAGTGTGATGCAGCATTGGCGGGAGGAGTTACTGTAGAATTGCCCAATGAAGGAGGCTATTTATATGAGCCAAATCTTATGTTTTCAAAAGATGGAAAATGTAAACCCTTTGACGATAAGGCAGACGGAACCATATTTTCCAATGGAATGGGAATAGTTCTTCTAAAACGTTTGGATGATGCAAAGAAAGATCAGGATCATATATATGGGGTCATTAAAGGAAGCGCCATTAGAAATGATGGAAAATCAAAATTAAGTTATACGGCTCCCAGTTCATTTGGACAGGTTATTACGTTGAGAGACGCCTATGAAAATGCAGAGATAGATCCAAGGACAGTTACCTATATAGAAGCTCATGGGACAGGAACAAAATTGGGAGATCCCATTGAAATAGATTCTTTGACCCAAGTATTTGGGACATCACAAACTCCTTACTGCACAGTTGGTTCTGTGAAAGGAAACATTGGACATACAGATACAGCAGCAGGAATTATTGGGTTAATAAAAGCGGCCCTTTGTTTAGACAAAAAATATTTACCAGCAACCCTTCATTACGAGACACCGAATCAAAATATTCATTTTCAAAATTCTCCCTTTATTATAAAAAAAGAGGGCGAAGAGTGGAAAAAATTAAAGGAGGATATTCCTAGACGGGCAGGGGTCAATGCCTTTGGAGTGGGAGGGACCAACGTACATGTAATTTTAGAGGAAAATATGGAGGAAAAAAAGAAAGAGACAAGGCAAAGGCAGTATCATCTTTTTCCAGTTTCAGCAGTGACCAAGACAGCTCTTTTGGCAACTATGGATGATATTTCCACATATATTGAAGAGACAGAAGATATAGGTAGTTTAACAGATGCCGCCTGGTCTTTGACAACAGGAAGAAAAACATTTTTCAATCGAGGATTTTTTATAACAGATGGAAAGAAAAAAATAGAAAAATTTATAAAAAAAGAGAGTGTAAAAAACAAAGAGAAACCTATATGTTTTATGTTTACTGGACAGGGAAGCCAGTATCAAGGTATGGCTAGGGAATTATATAACAATTCAGATAATAATCCTATCTGTGGAATATTTCAACAATATGGGAAAAAAATCATAGAGGCAATGCCAGAAGATGAAAAAGAGAAATTCATAGAAATTCTTTATGGAAGGGAGAGGCCAGAACAAATAAACGAGACAAAATATACCCAGATGGCTTTGTTTTTAACACAATATGCCATGGCTTCCACCTTAATGGAATTGGGAATAAAACCAGACATACTTATTGGACATAGCATTGGTGAGGTTACGGCTGGGGCATTGGCAGGGATATGGAGCTTACAGGATGCTGTAAAGGTAGTTCTTAAGAGGGGAAAACTCATGCAAAAACAAGAGCCAGGCCTAATGCTATCCATAGGGGCATCCAAGGAAAAATTGGAGCCATATATAAACAAAAGGGAAAATATATGGTTATCCTTATGTAACACAACAGATCATTGTGTTGTAGGAGGCAAAAAGGAAGAAATATGGAAACTACAAGAAATACTGGAAAAAGAAGGATATACCTGTAGTGCGTTAAAAACTTCACATGCATTTCATACACCAATGATGGAAGAAGCAGCAAAGCAGTTTGCTGAATTTTTGCAGACTTTACCTATGGAAGACCCAAAGTTTAAAATAATCTCCAATATTACAGGAAATCCTGTAGAGCAAGGACAGATGAGTCAGCCCCAGTACTGGTCAGAACAAATTCTTCACCCTGTAAAATTTGAGGATGTTTTATCTTATGTATTACAAGAAGAAAATATGGTTTTTCTTGAAACAGGGGGAAGAACCCTATGTTCCTTTGCAAAAAAACATAAAGAAAGAAAGGAAAGCCACGTATTTATTCCGTGTATACGCCATCCAAAGGAGAAAAAGCAGGACATTGTTTACTTCTTAGGAGTGATTGGTAAATTATGGTGTGAAGATCTGCCTGTTCACTGGGATTTATTATATGAGAATGTAGATAAAAAAAGAGTCTATCTGCCTGCTTATCATTTTGACAAAATGAATTATCCTATAAAAATACATAAAGTAAAAAATAGAGATCAGGATGATGTATCCAGCCATACAGATAGAAAAGAGGCAGCCATTGTAAGGAGTCATCCCCTTGCAGATGAAAATGAAATGATAAAAATAAGCGTAAGGATGTTTCGAGAACTAT
This sequence comes from uncultured bacterium, assembly GCA_947567075.1. Lineage (GTDB taxonomy): Bacteria > Bacillota > Clostridia > Lachnospirales > Lachnospiraceae > MGBC165282. The sequence continues at coordinate 6,227 of CANOLZ010000050.1, read as the reverse complement.
TTGACTTAGAAGATTTAGATGAAGACAGTGATTTTTTTGATATTGGCGGGGATTCTATGCAGGCGGCAAGTCTTGCGGCAAAACTTCAAAAGGAAACAGGAGTCTCTATATCCGTATCAGAAATCTTTACAAATACATCGCCAAAAGCGTTAGCATCCCTTATACAAAACAGGAGAAAAGAACCAATAGAAAGTAACAATATAAAGAATATAAAAAGGGCAAAAAAGGCAGCATATTATCCAACCTCACCAGCCCAAAAGAGAATGTATACCCTTTATAGGATGGATAAACAAAATGTAGCATACAATCTTCCATCAGTTCTATTCATTGAGGGAAGCGCTGATGTGGAAAAGGCGAGGAGGACATTTGAAAAATTAATAGAACATCATGAAATTCTCCGCACTTCCTTTGAATGGAGAGAGAATGAAGTAGTACAAATCATTCATGAAAACTGGGAACTTCCCTTTTTTGTTGAAAAAATAGAGGGTGAATTTCATGTGGAAAACTTAGCCAAAACTTTTATACAGCCTTTTTCCTTGGAGAAAGCCCCTCTCCTTAGAGTAAAGTTAATCCAAAATGAGAAGCATACCCTCATGTTATTTGATATTCATCATATTATTGCCGATGGAACGGCTGTAGAGTTATTAACGAGAGACTTTAACCGTCTTTATACAGGGGAGTTAGGGACGTTAGCATGGCAGTACAAAGATTATGCCATATGGTTGAGAGAATATTTACAGTCCTCAGAGATGAAAAAACAGGAGAAATACTGGTTAGAAAATTTATCAGGAAATCTTTCATATTTAGAACTGCCTACAGATTTTACGAGACCTAAGGTAAAGGAATTTCATGGTGAACGATATGAATTTTCCCTAGGATCCAAGCTGTCCAAGGAAATAAGCAGAAGCTCTAGAGAATTAGGAGTGACGAATTTCATATTCACAATGAGCGTTTGGAACATTGTATTGGCAAAATATGCAGACCAGTCAGAAGTAGTGATTGGGACTTCCGTCTCTGGAAGGACGACAGCTGAAATGAGAGAATGTATAGGTATGTTTGTCAATATGCTTGTTATTCGCACATTTCCAGAGGGCAAGAAACGCTTTATAGATTACTTAAAGGAAGTAAAGAAAACCGTAGCTTTGGCATTAGAAAATCAGGATTATCCCTTTGACACTCTTGTGGAAAGACGAAATATCCAAAGGAGATTAGATCGATCTGCCTTTTTTGAAGTATGTTTTGATTACCATAATATGGAACTTCATAATCTGGAAGTAGAAGGGCTGACGATTCAGCAGAAGGAACTCAAAACAGGAAAAACAGCCAATGAATTACTTTTAACTTGTAGTGAAGATAAAGATGGGAATATTGCTTGCTTTATAGATTATGCCACATCTATTTTTAAAAAAAGTACAATAGAAAGAATGGCAAAGTCTTTTATGGAAGTGTTAAATACAATTTCTAATAAAGAAAAAAGACGTTTGGAGAACTATTTTATAAAGGATATTTCTATTCTTTATAAAGAAGAAAAGGAGATATTGGAAGATTTAAACAAAAGAACATATAGAGAGTATGACTATTCTATATCAATTCCAGAGCTATTAAGAAAATGGGTGGAAAGACAACCAAAACAAACAGCTATTATAACAAGTGATGGCACAGAATTTACATATGAGGATATTTGGGAAAAGGTAGAAAATCTGGCATATATTCTTCGCCAAAAAGGAGTAAAAAGAGAAATGCCAGTGGCCATTATTCCTCACAGAAATGAAAATATGATTGTTGGGATATTTGCAATTTTATATGCAGGTGGAGCCTATGTGCCTATGGATATCGCTTATCCAGATGATAGAATCAATGACATGATAGAACAGAGTGGTATAAAAATTGTTTTAGGAGAAAGGGAGGTGGAAAAGAGGATAAAAAGGGAGTGTCTCTTCCTGGATCTCCAGGAAATCCCAAAGATCCATAAAGAAGAAAAAAGATGGCTGTTTGAGGAAAGCAGGAAACAAGAACCCCATGATCTGGCATATATTCTTTTTACATCAGGTTCCATGGGCGGGCCAAAAGGCGTAGGTGTTACAAGAAAAAATTTATTAAACTTCATTTATGATACACAAGAACGGGAAATCATAGGACAAAAAGGAGATAGAGTATGTTGTATTACAACCCCTTCTTTTGACATCTTTGCATATGAATCTGTCATACCCTTGTGCAGTGGAAGCTCTATCTATATTTGCAGCCAGATGGAACAGATAGATGGGAAAGAGACAGCCAAAAAAATTGTGAAATACAAAGTGACTCATTTACTGAGCGCTGTATCGAGACTTCGCTTATTTGTGGAAAATAGGGATTTTAGGCCAGCCTTAGATCAGCTTCGCTTTATTTTGAGCGGTGGAGAGAACTTTCCCCAAGCTTTACTTACATTTTTAAAAGAAAATACAAAGGCTCGTATTTATAATATGTATGGTCCTACAGAAACAACCATTTGGTCTACGACGAAAGAATTGACAGATGCACATAGTGTAACGATTGGGGAACCAATTGCTAATACGAGAATTTACATTACAGATACAGAAGGAAACTTGCTTCCAAGAGGGGTGTTTGGAGAACTATGCATTAGTGGTGACGGTGTTTCAAGAGGTTACGTGAATAGGAAGGAAGAAACAAAAGACCGTTTTATAGAAGGAGAACAATTGAAAGAAAAGAGGGTTTACCGAACAGGTGACAGAGGAAGACTTCTTCATTCTGGAGAAATAGAGATTTTAGGAAGAATGGATTATCAGGTGAAGCTCCATGGATGCCGCATTGAATTAGGAGAAATTGAAGAAATCGCTCAAAATACTGGTCTTGTGGAAAATGCAGCTGCCGTTATACGAAAAATAGCAGATGAAAACCCCAAGCTTTACCTCTTTTACACGAACAAGGAGGAAGTAGAACAGCAGCTTCGAAATCGTATGTTAGAAAAGCTGCCATCTTATATGGTTCCTCATTTCTTTATACGTATGGAAGAATTACCTATTACAAGCAATGGTAAAATTGACAGAAAAATACTTGAAAATCTTCCTTTAGACGAGACAGCAGAGGAAGTGGATACTTGTCCTTTAAAAGGTGAAAAAGATAAACAAAGTATAAAAGATCATATATTAGAAATTTGGAAAGGGGTTTTACATAATAACAACATATCCGTACATGATAATTTCTTTGATGCAGGGGGAAATTCTTATAGTTTGATGCTCATAGGAAATAAACTGGAAGAACTTCTTGGAATGAGTATAGATCTCAGCCTTCTATTTGAATATCCTACGATACAAAAGCTGGTAGATTATTTAAAACTAGAAGATAGAGTGGAAGAAGAATGTACAAAAATTACAGATAGGAAAGAAAGCATTCAAAAACAGGAAACATTAAAACACAATCATAGGAAAATTGCCGTTGTAGGCATGGCAGGAAGATTTCCAGAGGCAGAAAATATAGATGAATTCTGGACGAATATTGTAGAAGGAAAAGAAAGCATTCGCTTTTTTAAAGAGGAGGAGTTAATAGAGGCAGGTATACCAAAGTCTGAGCTAGAGAATCCTTCTTATGTAAAAGCAAAGGGCTATTTGGAAGATGTTCAGTATTTTGATGAAGATTTTTTTGGAATGACAAAGAAGGAAACCCAAAGGATGGATCCCCAAATACGTTTATTAATGGAGTGCTGTTATCATGCCTTAGAAGATGCAAATTGTGATTTAAAAAGATATAAGGGAGACATTGCCTTATTTGCAGGCAGCAGTTCCAATATTTTGTGGATGTCAAAATTTGCGGGAAAGAAGGATATTGTAGACATATTTAGCGCCATGACAGTGAATGACAAAGACTTCCTTACAACCCAGATTTCCTACAAGTTAAACTTAACAGGCCCAAGTATGAATGTTCAGACTGCATGTTCCACATCTCTTGTGGCCATTTGCCAGGCAGCTCAGTGTCTCCTTGAAGGTGACGCCCAAATGGCTCTTGCAGGGGGCGTATCCATTACATATCCAAGAAAAGAAGGTTATGTATGGCATGAAAATATGATTTATTCTAAAGATGGACATTGCAGACCTTTTTCTGAAGACGCTACAGGCACAGTTTCAGGCAATGGCTGTGGAGTGGTGGCTTTGAAACTACTAGACAAGGCAGTGGAAGATGGGGACGATATATACGCTGTTTTAGAAGGATTTGCTGTGAATAATGATGGAATAGGAAAGGTTGGATATTCTGCCCCAAGTGTTTCTGGACAAAGAAAGGTCATTGAAAAGGCTTTAAAAAGGGCTGAAATAAAACCTGAAAATATTGGTTATGTAGAAGCTCATGGAACAGGAACAAAATTAGGAGATCCCATTGAAATAGAAGCATTAAAGCAAGGGTGGAAAATAGAAAAAAGAAATTACTGTGCCATAGGTTCCATAAAAGCCAATATAGGACATCTAGATGCAGCAGCAGGAGTAACTGGTTTTATAAAAGCGGTAAATGTGCTTTATCATAGAGTCATCCCCCCTGCCATCCACTTTTCAAAACCAAATGAAAGAATACAGATAGAGGAAACCCCCTTTTATGTGGCAAAAGAAAGGATGGAGTTGAAAGAAGAATATAATTATGCAGCTGTGAGTTCCTTTGGAATCGGGGGAACAAATGCCCATGCCATTTTAGGAACGCCTCCAATAGAAAAAAAGCAGTATAAAAATGAAGATATAGGATTATTCCTATTTAGCGCAAAAACAAAAACTTCCTTGATGAAAACTGCAAAGGCCGTAATAAAACAAATGGAAGAAAAGAAACAAAAGGCAGCAGATGTAGCTTATACACTTTGTGTAGGACGTAACCAGATGCCAGTAAGAACGGCTATTGTTTGGATGGGTAAAAAAACAAAGATATCCTTTCATGAGGAGTTTTCCAAAATATATTTATTGGATGAAGACAAGATGGAAGGTAGAGGCAAGGTTTCTATTTTATGTGACAATCAAGAAGGAATATGTTTATTTGGACGAGAAATCATGGCTGAAAGAGCAAAGCATGGACTGGTGCGTCGCTTTAGAAAAATATTAGGGGACTGGATGAATGACAGTGAGTGGAAAGTCGGACAGATAATAGAAGAAGTTATTTATGGAGAGAAAGATATTTTATCCAAAGAATATGATGAGATAGAATTAATGGTTACGGCAGCAGCTGTTGTGGCAACCCTTTATCAACTTTTACAATATTGCGGTGTGAAAGATATCATTTTTGAACAGGAAGGAATAGGAAGTATTGTACAAGAAGTCGTAAAGAAGGGCATGGATTTAAACGAGGCATGGAAAAGAATAGAAGGAGGCAGATGTCTGTCCTATGGAAAAAAAGATAAAAGAGATAGAAAAGATCTTTGGACAGTTTCCATTGGGAAAAGCTCTTATGAAGATCCAATAGAAGCCCAGGAAGAGTTATTAAAAATAATAGGTAACCTGTGGGCTAGGGGATGTAAACTAGAGATGGAAAAGCTCAATCAGGGAAGAAAACGCCACATTCACGGCTATGTTTTTGAAAAGAAGGAGTTTGATGGGGATGTAAGTCCATTTGTCCCTGAAAAAGAAGAGATGTCCATAAAGAAAAAGGCAGCCAAGTGCAGAACAAAAGAAGAGGTCTTCCAAGTTTTGGCCAGTATATGGGAGGAAGTCCTTGGAGAAAAGGAAGTGGCCCAAGATAGAGATTTCTTTGAAGCAGGGGGAGATTCTTTAAGTTCTATTCGAATGGCAGTTTTAATAGAAGAGAATTTTGGATTATCCATTCCTCAGGAAGTTTTATTTGAAAAAACAATGGCTTGTGAAATGGCAGACTGGATATATGAAAACCTAAGTGTAGAAGAAGATGAAGAAATAGTCTTAAAAAATCAAATAGTCTCATTGGGCTCACAACCATTTTATGAAACCTCTTTTGGACAAAAGCGTATATATACTGTGCAGGTTATGGAGCCTGAGAGTACAGCCTATCATTTGGCAGCTGTTTATACAGTAGAAGGGAAAGTAGATGAGGAAAAAGTAAAGAAGTCGGTACAAAAACTTGTTGAAAGACATGAGGCATTTCGGACATACTTCGGATTAAAAGATGGAGAAATTGTTCAGTACATTACGGAAAATGTAACAGCTCCTGTTGAATTTGTAAGGATAGAAAATAAGGAGTCTCTTCCATTTGATGAGATGGTTAGGGAGTTTGTACAACCCTTTGAT
>CANOLZ010000049.1 GCA_947567075.1 uncultured bacterium | reverse complement strand
TTACTTCCGGATCAAAGCGTTCCAGTGCCATAATATCATGCCCTTCCAGTTTCCGAACACCGGACTCCTGCTGGGCCACCGCAATCATCTCTCCAACGGTTCTTGCTTTCCGAGGCAGGTGATAATTTCTCTGAATGTCACAAATCAGATCTTTGCAGTCATCCTCTGAAAGTTCACGGAGTTTCTTTAACAGATTTTCTGCTGTCTCTTTTTTCTGCTGGTCACGGGTATACCAGCACAACACAGCAATTTCCTGTACCGCATCATATCGGCTGTATCCCTCCAGCTGGAATACCATCCTTTTTTCATCCTCTGTCAATGTTATCATATATTTCCTCCAATCCAGCTTCATTGCCTGTCATGTTATATAGCTGCCTGCTATTATTCTCCAGCATCCTTATCCTCCGGAAAGAACTGCTCCAGAATAGCAATACTGTCCTTAGAGGTGTAGCCCCACAGGATGGAACTGAGCGCATCAATCGCCTCCCGTCTTCTGCGGTAATAGGTACGGAAACTAATATCCCGGATATGGGGACGCAGTTTCTCTATGATTTCCTCCACATTTCTTAACTGTTGTGGAGAAAGGAACGAGTAATACAGCAACCAGTAATAGCTCTCCCCATTCTTGTGTTTGGTACGAAGCAGGTCGATAGAAGTATCCAGTAGTTTCAACATCCGATGGCTCCGTTCAATGCATTTTGCGTGATGTTCGATACTGCGGTCTGACAGATCGATCCCGGCAACATAGACGGACTCCAGAAAATCCTCAATAGAACTGCCGTACTCAATCTCGAACCGGCTCCGTACCTGCTGGACGGACAGCTCCAGGCTCCACACCACATCCCTGTATTTCTTCAGCAGCTTCCAGGTATCATGGTACAGCGGGTTATCGGCAATGTTCATTTCTTCCTGATTCTTTTTCATGCCCTGGCACCTCCTTCTCTGCTTTTTTCGGTTGGGGAAAGCGTCAGCTCAAAGGTATAGACTGGCTTATCCTCCCCACAGGATACAGTCATTCCAAACCGTACAGCACCTTTCAGTATGTGGGATATATACTCTTCCCTGCAGACGTCTGATAAAGGATATAACTTATATATGGATTTCGGACACCGGAAACAGGAAATTCCCTGTGCATCAAGGACTTGCGCCATCTTTTTGATGATAGCATCCATATCCGATTTTGAAACGCAGGATAATTCTTCTGAAACGCATACTTCATGCTCTTCGACAGCAGAATCTGCTTGCGGTTCCCTCTCATCCGGCAGCGCAATATTGATTTTCAGTATCATGGCAACCTCCTCTTTATCAACAAGAACATCTGATATCTGGAACATGGTGGAAAGATAGCTGTGCAGATAGATCACGCTGCCTGTCTTTCCCGGAAATGACATGAGAGAAATATAATCCATGTCAGCAAGTTTTTTCAATATGCGCCCTGTCGTGGCTTTGGAGATGCCCCAGCGGACAGCCATCTCACTGTAAGCCACCAGCGGAGAACCGGTGCCGTTGCGGAAATAGACAACCGGGCCGATTTCTGAGCCCTGTACCTGGCTGTCATTATAGACAGCAGACATCCACAAATCCAGAACAATATCCATTTCTGAACAACGATTGCTGCTGACCAGTTCGGTTGCAACAACAACCGGCATAAAGAAAAAGCCCGTATCTTTCTGACAGGGACAGTTGTAATCCAGTACCGTATTATGTTTTTTCCAGTCACGAATTTTGTATTTGACTACCTTTCCACGGTTAAGAAAAAGATAGGAGATCAGGTGGCGTTTCTGCAGCTCGTCCAGGATGGACACTGCCTGGCACTGGAAACGGGTACGGAACCATGCAGACAATTCCTTTACCGTACAGATCCACTCGCCGGGATATACCGTATAGCCGATACCATCTATACGCAGATAAGAAGTACGAAAGTTTGCATAGTTGCAGAGTACCGTGTAATAAAAAAGACCAGAGCTTCCATTTGTACGAATGCTCCGGTCTGCCATTAAGTTCTGGATAAACTGCCGGTAGATCCGGCAACGTGGGTAATCCACGATTTGTTTGATTTCTAACTGATATTCTGACATGATTTTTTCCTCATTTCTTAAAATTTTTCTGTTGCACTAAAATTGAAATTCTCTTATTGATTTATTTTCTGTAAAAAAAATCTACAAGACAAATTTCCAATGTCCTGTAGATTATAAGTCAACCAATATTCTGTTTTCAAAATACTTCCCTTGACGAATTTTGTTCACAATTCCTATGATTCCACCCTGTTTTTTCTGTCCATACAGTCCATTCAATCCACAATATATGGTATAACCAACACTAAATAGCACTAAATACAGTGTTCAAAAGTGCCTTCGCCTAGTAGGACACAAAATATTCCACTGCATTCTCCGGAAAGAACTCCTTGAACTCCCCATATAGCTGGGCCGCCAATGTCTTATTGTGCGCTATTACCAAAGTCGGCTTGTTCAGCTGGGCGATCACATTCGCCATGGTAAAGGTCTTTCCGGAACCCGTAACCCCCAGTAAAGTCTGGAATTGGTTGCCTTCCCTAAAGCCTTTTACAAGGGCTTCTATGGCCTGGGGCTGGTCACCAGTGGGGGCATATTCTGAGTGAAGTTTGAAGATTTTTTGTTCATTTTGCACAAATTCTCACCTCTGATTTCATTGTAAAAAAAGACGCCTGTCGGACATAAATTTGTCAAGAGATTTTTTCAAATTGTAGCAAAACAGACCCTTGACGAATTCTGTTCACAATTTACTGTTTTTGCTACACAGCGTACCTCTGTAATTTCATACGGACAAAACAGAACGGAAAGAACTTTTTTATCATACCACAAACCATGAAATTTGTATAGATAGAAAGTCGAACTTTTGTTCTTTTTTAGTAACAGTTCAGCCCAGGACTTTGCACTTGCTGCAAAGTCCGTAAGAATATACTTCGGCTTGGAAGAATCCGGCTCCTTTGCCAGAGGCAACCTTTCAATGAACCGGATTCGGTAACTATGAAGCTGAAGGCTGAATAGTTACCTTTTTTATCCTGTATCTGGAAGAAATTCTGTTACATCCACTACGATATCCAGCAGTTCCTTTTTAAAGAGATCTGTTTCTTTCGGATTTGGTAATACTTTTCTCATATACTCTTCCATTTCCAGTACGCCGTCTGCTATGATACCTTTATTATCAGCATAAACATCCATTGTTATAAGTTCCCTGGCATGCCCCATATACTTTGATCCCGCTTTGGGATGAAATGTCTCTTTCAGCAGGAGCGTACAATGGTGCTGCACAAATCATGCCAGAAAATCCGGCAAGCCTTTCTTAGCAAGAAGCCGCTTATAATGTTGGTAATGAAATTTTTTGTTCCTTGCCCTGCCAAGGGTAGAGCAGCAAATATAATCCAGATCCTGAGACTCTCTCTTTCTGCGGTTTCTGTTTTTCTCATATACCTAGCATTCCTTTAGGATTGTCTCAAAGACCTAATCGGGAATCGGAATTTTTCTGTAACTGGATTTTGTCTTTAACCCTACCTCCTGCTTCGTAAAAGTTTTTGGGAAAAATCTGGTATTATGTCAAGTTATCGTACAAATAAAATTGGGAAAAATTTAGCTTTGATTAGTTAAAAACTAATCCTATCTGGCTTTTTTTCCTTTCTATCTTATTTAAATACTCATTCTCATATGTTTGTGGTGATTTATAATTACAATGGCTATGTATCCTAACAGTCTTATAAAACGTATGAATCTATTCAAACACTAACCTGTATGCATGTTCATAATCAACGATTCGAAAACAGTTTATCCATTCTCTTTTTATAATTGAATGGAAAGATTCTATACAGGCATTATATCATTTCAACTTTCCCAAGTAATCTTTGCCACCATAGAAGCTAATATACCCAAAAAATGATCACTCTTTGTTAGAAAACCTTATTTTTTCTTAGTCACTGTTTGTCCATCTACATTATCTATAAAATCATCCTTATTATATTATAAATCTTTAATTTTCTTTACTTAAAAAGGGAAGTATATCCACTTTTCATGAAAATACTTCCTTATCAAGCCATACCTGTTTTTCCGTTGCAAATCACTTGTTTCTTTTGTTACTCGTTTTCAACGAATCTTGCTTACTATTATGCCAAATCTATACTTTACAAATAGTTCAACGTGTTTATTCCTTCCTCGTCTTTCCTCAATTAACCACCATTACTTGTGTAATTGATATTATCTAAAAACAGCGTTTTTGCAAAATCTTATCTTTTTAGATTTATATTGTATAAATCGTTACGTCGATGCAGTAATAAAGGTAATTCTTTCCTAATCTTATCTACTTTTGAAAGATCTATTTTTGCAGTTAAGATACCCTCATTTTCGTCTAATTGCTCTAATACATTTCCCCATGGATCAGTAAGGATAGAATGCCCCCATGAATGATAAGAAGACTCCAAATCCCTTGCAGCTGCACATCCCACCATAAATATTTGATTGTCTAATGCTCTTGCCTTAAAGGTAAGCTCCCAGTGGCAAGGGCCTGTAGACATATTAAATGCCGCAGGGGTGATCACTACCTTTGCTCCTCTTAGTGCCAACAGGCGAACATATTCTGGAAAACGTATATCATAACATATTATTAATCCAAAAATTCCCCATGGAGTGTCGAAAGTCGTAAGAGAATCTCCTGCTGCAAACGTATCTGACTCCATAAATGTTTGTCCACCTTCTATATTAACGTCAAAAAGATGAACCTTCCTATGGCGAGCTATTTGTCTTCCTCTAACGTCAAAAACAAAGGACGTATTATATATATTTGAGCCCTCCCTTTCAGGAACAGAACCTGCTACCAAATATATTTGTAATTCTTTTGCAATTTGTGCCAATTTCTTAAGAAAATGGGATTCTTGTTTCATTGCATATTGTACAAATGCTTTATTTTCGTATGGGCAAGCACACATTTCAGGCAAAACTACCATATCTGTGCCTTTTTTCTTAACTTGATAAAGTATTTGCTTTATTCTCTCTAGATTTTCTTCTGGTGTTTTTCCAATTTTTAATTGGATTAAAGATATTTTCATGTAAATCTCCATTCTTACTGCCTAAAAGATACTACACATGGTAATAAAAGTGTTTCTATAGCCATTATAAACATACATTTAAAATAGAAATAGAAAACAACTACTTTATAATCCTATAATAATCAACATTTAGATTAAGATAAATTGTTATTTTATAAGGACAATTTTTCATCTTAAAAATCTGGTATAGCATATTTATAGGACTACGATAACTATTTGCTTTCACTAATAAATATTTGATTGAATATGCTACATTTACTTTTTATCTCCTTTTTTCTGGAAGAGATAAACTACAAATATCATGTAAATAACCGAAATTTGTACAACGATTATTATCCTATGTAAAAATAGTACTGTTTCTTCTTTCCCTCTCTGCTTCTCTCCACTAGCGAATATAATTCCACGGACTTACATAAGCTCCATTTTTTCTAACGCCAAAATGAAGATGGGGTCCTGTACTTCTTCCTGTGGATCCTATATTGGCAATCTGCTGTCCTCTGGACACTTCTTGTCCCTGAGACACAAGAAGTTTTGATGCATGCATATAAATTGTAAGCAGACCATCTCCATGATTTATCATCACATAGTTTCCCATTGTTCCAGAGTAAGAAGCTGCCACCACTGTGCCGTCATAGGCCGCTAAAATAGGGGAACCATTGGGAGCTGCCAGATCAATTCCATTGTGAAATTGCTTTGTGCCCAATGTGGGATGAATTCTATCCCCATAATCATCTGATATTCTTGTATAACTGGGGGCTGGCCAGGCAAACTGTCCTCCATCATAAGTTCGTGCCGCCTTGTTCTCCTCTTCCAATCTTTTCTTTTCCGCTGCTATGGATGCCTCCAATGCCTCAATTTCAGCGTTTTGTGCGGCTATCTCATTGTTATACTCTTGAATTAACTGTTCCTTATTGGAAATATCTGAATCATAGGCCTTGATCTCCTCCTCTTTTACCCTTATTAATTTTTCCACTGCCTGCTGATCCTTGTCCAACTGTTCCTTTGTCTCATCCAGCAATGTCTGTTCTTCCTCCAAAATCTCCTTTGCTTTTCTAACCTGAATCTTGGCCTCCTCATAATCCTCAAGCATCTTTTGATCATAGGCAGACACCTTTTTTATAAACTCTGCCTTATTCAAAAAGTCTACAAAACTATCTGATTTTAATAGCATTTCCTGATAGGTCATAGTGCCCTGTTCATACATAAAACGGATACGAAGCTTCATATTCTCATACTGTCTCTTCTCCTTCTCTTCCGCTTCCTTAAGGAGCTCCCTTGCCTCCTCTACTTCTTTCTCCTTTTCCCCTAACATCTCTTTTAATTCTTCGATCTTTCCATCTAGTTGAGTCAAATCCTTATCTAATTCCTTTACATAATCCTTTAAATTATTTTTTGTATTCTCCAGACTATTCAAAATATTCTGTATTCCTGTAAGGCCTTCTTCCAATGATTTTTTCTGTTCCTCGGCCTCTTTCTTTGCCTTCTCATCTTCTTTAATTTTATCGTTTGTCAAAGAGCCCCCAAACGTGTGAACGTTCATGGAAGCCCCTGATATAAAAAATACTGTAATGATTATTGTAAAATAAAATCCCCTTTTTTTCATACATCCACCTATCCATTTATAACTATGCCTTTCTCTTGCCCTGTAAAACTACAAAGCCTATATCCCAAGAAGAAATTCTAAACTTTCAAATGTTTTCTAACAGTAAAAAAGCTTCCCAAAAATCCAATGCCTACACCTAAGCTGACATTTATTGGCACTAAAAAAGCAAATATATCCTGAACAGACAAAAACTGAAGTAAATTTGATAAAGTAGAAAATTCTGATAGTGTATATTCAATGACATTATTATAAAGAAGATAACTAATTCCAACGGGAATGAGGGATCCAATAACTCCAATGAGAATTCCCTCTATTACAAAGGGAGCCCTAACAACAAAATCTGTAGCCCCAATGAGCTTCATAATGCCTATTTCCTCTTTTCTTACTGTAACACCGATGGAAACTGTATTGCTTATTAAAAAAATAGAAACGGCTAGAAGTATAAAAATAATACCTAAAGATACATAACCAATGAGAGAATTGACGCTGGATAATGTATTGGCCACCATTTCCGATCGCACAACATCTCTAACCCCATCTATGGATTCCAAATAGGTGACAAGAGACTTTTGCATAGATACATCGTTTAAGAATACTTCATAATTGGATTCCCCTTCCAAAGGATTATCTCCTTCAAATCCATCTGCATATTCTCCTAAATAATCTTCCTTAAATGTTTCCCAAGCTTCCTCCTCAGAAATAAAAGTTACTTTGGAAACTTCTACTCTTGCCCTGATTAAATCTCCAATTTCCTGAATCTGGCTGTCAGAAATGTCTGGATCAAACCGTACTACAACAGCTATATTAGACTGAGCCATACTTACCATATGTTGAAAGTTGGCAACAACTGCGTAAAATAAACTAAACAGAAAAATACAGACTCCTATTGTCGCAATGGAAGCTAAAGAGAAGGTCTTATTGCGCAAAATATTTTTAAAGCCTTGCTTCAAGGTATAAAATAAAGTGCTAATTCTCATCAATATATCCTCCTCTTTCTTCGTCGCTGACAATGACCCCTTTTTTCATTGTAATAACCCTTTTTTTCATGGCGTTTACAATTTCCCTGTTGTGGGTGACCACAAGAACTGTTGTTCCCCTGCGGTTAATTTCCTCTAAAAGTTTCATGATTTCCCAGGAATTTTTCGGATCCAAGTTTCCTGTTGGCTCGTCAGCTAGTAAAATAGGCGGGTTGTTTATGAGGGCCCTGGCCAAAGCTACCCTCTGCTGCTCCCCCCCTGAAAGCTGCCTAGGTTTTGCCTTATATTTTCCAGCCAAACCTACTGTTGAGAGAATGGCTGGTACATTTTTTCGAATTTCCCTTGTGGGAACTTGAATGACCCTTTGGGCAAATGCTACATTCTCATAGACGTTTCTGTCCTTTAACAATCGAAAATCTTGAAATACTACCCCAATATTTCTTCGAAATTTAGGAATTCTTCTCCTTTTGAGCTTTCCTACATCTGTCCCATTCACTACAATATTTCCTGAAGTAGGTATGAGCTCCCGTAATAGGAGCTTAATAAGTGTAGATTTTCCAGATCCGCTGTCTCCAACAATAAATACAAAATCCCCCTTTTGGACATGAAGGCTAATCCCATTTAAGGCAGGAGCACCTGTTGAGTATGCCTTACACACATCTTCCAATATAATCATTCCTTCTCACCTCGTATTTCCAAAAGTACGTCTTTCTTTAGAATTCATATTCTTCCTTGTACTTCATGTATTTTACAACCATTAAAGCAATTTTAAAAGTGATTGCATCTTCAAAAATTCTCAGATCAAGGCCTGTACTCTTTTGAAGTTTATCCAGACGGTAAACAAGTGTATTTCTATGGATGTAAAGTTGTCTGCTTGTCTCTGACACATTCAAGCTGTTTTCAAAAAATTTATTAATAGTCGTTAGTGTTTCCTCATCAAAGTCATCTGGTGACTTACCGTCAAAAATCTCCTTTATAAACATTTTGCACAGAGGAATGGGAAGTTGATAAATGAGACGTCCAATTCCAAGAGCACTATATGCAATAATATCTCTCTCACTAAAAAAAATTCTCCCTACATCCATTGCCATCTGAGCTTCTTTATAAGAACGGCTCACTTCTTTAATTTCATTTACAATCGTACCGTAAGAGATATGGATTTTCATTCCTTCTGTCTCAAAGGAGTCTAAAATCATTCTCGCTGCCCTGTCAACATCTTCATATCCTTCCTCATCCATTAACTCCTTTACAACGATGATATTTTTTTCATCTACCGCTGTGACAAAATCCTTCGACTTACTCCAAAATAGGCTTCGAACTTTTTCTAAATTATTAGAATCCTTGTCATTTTCTGCCGCCACAATCATAACAATTCTCTGTATCTCTGCCTCAATATGAAGCTTTTTTGCCCTATTGTAAACATCTACCAAAAGCAGGTTATCCAATAGAAGGTTTTTAATAAAGTTATCTCTGTCAAACCGCTCCTTATAAGCAACTAAAAGATTCTGGATTTGAAATGCAGCAATCTTTCCTACCATATAGACGTCCTCACTAGCCCCATTGGCAATTAAAATATATTCCAGCTGTTGATCGTCAAACACTTTGAAAAATTGATAGCCCTGTACTTCCTGACTATCTGCAGGGGAGTCTACAAAGGCAGAAATTGCCCCTTCAAAGTGATTAGGACTTTGGAATGTCGTTGCCAGTACATGCCCGTCTATATCTACAATCCCTAAGTCAATTCTTGTAATTGCTTTCAATCCCTCAATTGTATTTTGAAGTATCTGATTTGAAATCATATGCCCCTCTCCTTTACGTCATTTTTAACAACACACATTTTAGAATCCTTCTCCCAAAACAAACGAGTATGTACTCATTTTAATATGAAATGACAAAAAAAGAAAGAGAAAATACATTCAATTTATGCATTTCTTCTCTCTCTCCCAGTATATTCGCTCTTTTTTCCCTTGTTCAACATAACCAAATTGGAATTTTTAAGAACGAATTCCATTGGTTTCAATAAATCCCTCCCCTAATACTTCCATAGCGTCTCCCACAATAACAAACGCCCTAGTATCAATTTCCATTACTAATTCTTTTAAATCGACTAATTGTTTTTTTGATACAACGCAAAAGAGCATTGTCCTTTCTTTTCCTGAATACATACCAAGAGCCTTTAATCCTGTCACTCCCCTTCCCAGACTGTTCATAATGGCGTTGGCAACTTCCTGCTTTTTCTCTGTAATGACATATACGGTCTTGGCAAATTTCCATCCTTCCACTACATAATCCGAAAGTCTTGTTACAATAAAGATTGCAATCATGGCATACAGAGCTGGACGCACTCCAAATACAAAAACCCCAGTGATAATAATTAGACCATCTATCAAAGACATAATACGTACAATAGAATAATAGCGTACTTTTTCATGAATCAAGGTTGCAAGAAGTTCCACCCCTCCTGTTGTCCCCCTTGCAAGGAATACAAGACCAAGACCAATTCCTGTCAAAGTGCCTCCAAATACGGATGCAAGTAAAATATCACCATCCGAAAAGTTCATGGAAGGAAGGACATATAACCAGGCTGAGAGTGCAAGTGTTGAAAAAGCTGTCCTTCCAATAAACTTCATTCCTTTTATTTTCATGGCGGCAAAAAATAAAGGAATATTTAAAACTGCATTTGTAAGCCATAGGGGAATTCCCCCTTCTATCATTCCATTGGTGACTGCTTTCACAAGAATAGCTAAGCCAGTAACTCCCCCTGTAACCAAATTCATAGGATCATAGAGGCTGTCAATGGCCACTGCCATCATGGCAGTTCCAGCCAGCATCACCAAATAATCCCAAAGCATGGATTTATGAGCTGTCATTTTTGTCTTCTCCTTGATTTTTATCATATTTGGATACAATCCTCTTAAAAAGGGTCCTAGTAACTAGTGTGCGCAGTTTTCCCTGCTTTACACTCTCTTCTGGCTTTTCTGCAAAACCACTTTGAAAGGCAATCCAAATTTTTATATTTACCCTTTTGCGATTCTCATAAATAAACTGCTCCTGGCGAAGCATTTCTAACTGGGAAATCAACACTTGGGGGGATTCCTGGTTAATTTCGTTTATTGCCTGATCAAAGCCTCCTGTCAGCTCTTCCAAAACTACGGATTTAACAATGCGAAGTTTTTTACGGGAAGATAACGTAAGCTGCAATTCCTCCATCTGCTCCTTTGTCTCTGACAGAAGAAAAATAGTGGCCTGCTCCCGTTCCAGCTTCTCTAGCATCTCTTTCGAAAACTGTCTGTTTTCCACTTCTTTTATTCTATATCTATTTGTTACCTTTGCTGCTGACAAAATATCTGTCGTCATAGGAATAATCATATCCATGGATTCAATAAAATTGCGCATCTCATCATTGGCGCTTGCCTCTAATAATGCCTCTGTCGACAAAAAATAAATAACATTAATTTTATGATTTACTAAATAATGCCCCATAGTCCTTATAGACTCTCTGACAGACATATCCCAAAGATGAATTCCTAAAACACTCACTTTTTTCATGCTGTACCACCTTGCTTTTGCTGGAAACAGTATAACAAATTACCTGTCTTATTTCAACCTGCTTAACTCTTGTTTCACCAATCAAATGTTGCGGCTTTTCTGCTCTTTTGATATAATCTTTTTATGAATAATACAAATAAACGAATAAATGGAAAAGTTATTACTTATATATTAGCCATTGTTGGGATTATGATCTATATATCCCTTATTTTTAATGAAAATGTCTGGCTGGATGAAGCCTTTACTGCCAGTCTTATACGAACAAATTTTATTAATGTTATAGAGCGCTCCATACATGATACACTTCCTCCTTTATACAATATTTTGTTAAAGTTGTCTACCGATTTATTGGGCTATTCGGTCCCAGTAATGAAAATAGTGTCTATTTTGCCTATGGCAGGTACTATTTTATTGGGCTCTACCTTTGTATATAGGCGTTTTGGCATAAAAACATCCTGTCTTTATATTATATGTATTGTTTCCATGCCCCAATTGCTTTATTATGGATTGGAAATTCGTATGTATAGCCTAGGACTTTTCTTTGTCACTGGAGCCGGGATTTTTGCTGTGGAATGCATATACACTGGAAAATGGAAGTACTTTTTTCTCTTTTCATTCATGACTGCATTAGCAGGATATACCCACCATTTCGCCCTTGTCTCCTCAGGTTTTGTTTACTTATTTTTTCTTATTTATTGTCTTTGGATAAGAAAAGATCTACTTCAAAAATGGATATTATCTGCCTTCTTGGCCCTGGGACTATACTTTCCATGTTTTCTTGTCACTTTAAAACAAATGGGAAGTGTTCATTCTTATTTTTCCATGCCTGACATAACCCTTCCTGTTTTTATAAAATATATGAGATATCCTTTTACAGTAGGTTTTACTCCCCTTACACTCCTTTTGGCTGCTTCCATGGCGTTTGTCCTTTTACGCTTTTTTATATATCCAAAAAACTCTGTGTCCTTTTTTCTCTTTTCTTATTTTACCATTTATCTATGTGTACTTATATTTGGTGCTGTTGCATCTTGGCTAATGGATGCTAATATTTTTGTGGATCGTTATTTGTTTCCCTCTTTTGGTCTCCTGTGGCTTTTCTTTTCAATTGAAGTTGGAAAACTACGGGCAAAGGAATATGGTTTTTTTCTTACTCTTGCCCTTCTTATTGGCGTAGTATCTTACCATAACCAATATAA
The DNA here is from genome assembly GCA_947567075.1 of uncultured bacterium. GTDB lineage: Bacteria > Bacillota > Clostridia > Lachnospirales > Lachnospiraceae > MGBC165282. The sequence goes on along the minus strand of CANOLZ010000049.1, from coordinate 4,460 downwards.
GTTGGAGTACACAGAAGGAATTGAAGAAGTGCTTACTTTTTTTGATAAAAATAAAGATAACTATGACGGCTATCTTATTCCTGAAGGGGAGTACGAAGTAATGGAATGCATGACCTTTTATTATCCTGAGCTTATTCCCTATACATGGAGGGATAAAGAAATTTTGCGGGCTGAAATTGACTATACTGTGGAAATCGAAGAATCTCCTGCTGACATCTGGCAAAAAAATCTTTTCTATATCACAGAAAAGAAAGATTCTCCTATTCCCTCCTTTCTTAAAGAGAAAGGATATTCTACTTCATGGATACAAGATTTCCATTTTGACCGCTATAGGTTTTCCCTTTACCATCTTAACCATCTTTAAACTTTAGAATAAAAAGATACTAAATCCAATATCACATAAATTTTTCCTTTATTTATCCGATATATAATAAACAGCAGACGTCTGCCATTATGAGACGTCCTATGTTAAAGAATAGTCTGTCCAAAGAATACAGACGGAAAAGGAGGTAAATACTTATGAATATTCCTGCAGTCTCTATAGCTCTATCCCAAAGCAAGCTCCAGACCAACGTAGGTGTTGCCATGCTTTCAAAAAGCTTAGACTTTTTAGAGCAAACTGGTGAAACAATGGCAGCTATGCTGGATGCCCCAGCTCCAGTTTCCATGACCCCTGGTCTTGGGGAAAACATCGATATCTCTATTTGAGCAAATCCAAAACAGGGCTGTTGCAAATTATATTCTGCAACGGCCCTGTTTTATATAAAAATCATCTTTTCAAAAATGACATTTTCCACCTTATATTTTAACTAGTTATTCATCATAAATTGAATCAACTTTTCTACGTCCTCAGCCTCATAAGCAATAATCTCTAACTCACCAATCTGTCCGTCTGAAAACAGCTTTGCCATGGACACATACTGAGAAAGCTTTGATTTTAAATTCAATCTATCTCCCTCTTCGGTTACTAATTCCACTTTACCTGTACACTCATCAATAACTTTAAAAAATTTATCAATATTTGTAATATTTTGAACTTTCATTTTTCTTATCTCCCTTCTTTTCAAAATATTTTTTTATTATATAACGAAATACACAAAACTGCAATGTCCCATTGAAAAAATCAATCTTCTTTCTTTTCTTCTTATTTTTTTTGAATATTATTTTCTGTCAGCTCTACTTTCCCCTCTTTTAATAGTCGTCCCACTGCCCTTTTAAATGCATTTTTACTCATGTTAAATTCCCTTTTAATAACTTCTGGGTCTGCTTTATCTGTGAATGGAAGGCTCCCCTTATATTTATCTATCCTATTTAACACATGTTTTGCATCTTCATCTATTTGTAAATACGCCTTCTTCCTCACACTCAAATCTAATTTTCCGTCTTCCTTAACTTCTGTCACCCGTGCTTCTACCCTGTCTCCTACGAAAATATTTCCAAAATCCTCTTTCTTCGGAATGAGGGCGGAATACCTGTCATCCACTGCCGCAAACAGTCCAAAGTCTTCACTATGTTCATACACCCATGCATGAACTATGTCATTCTTTTTATAGGGAGATCTCTTTTCCAAATAAGGATATACACGCATAGTAGCACATAGACGGCTGCTCTTATCTATGTAAAGGGCCACTAAGCATTCCTCCCCCCTTTTTACCCTTTTTGTCTGCTCCTTAAAGGGAAGAAACAAGTCCTTTTCTAAACCCCAGTTTAAAAAAGCGCCAATTTTTCCAGTCTCAATGACATTAAGCAGTCCTAACTCTCCTACTTCCAACATAGGTTTTTTTGTTGTGGAAATCAACCGATCTTTTGAATCTTTGTAAAGAAAGACCTCCAGCTCGTCTCCTTGTTTTGTTCCCTCTGGAACTTGCTTTGCTGGAAGAAGCACCTTTTCCTCTTCCTCTCCCTTTTTAGCCAGATAGACGCCAAATTCTACTAATTTTACTACTTTCAATCTTTGTTTTCTTCCTAACTCCAGCATATGAATTAACCAGCCTTTCTGTCATCTTTTGAGACGACAAATGGATTTCCCCCTCTAAAACCAATCATTATTCCCTGTCCAAAAGTACAAGAGTCCATCTAAAAGAACCCATTACTGTTCTTTAACAAAATTCTACTAAGGCATAGGCATCCTTATTTTCATCTTCAAGACAAATGACATATGCCCCTTCCATCTCCCCCATCTTAGGTATAATCCAATCGTTTAACCCTGCTGATTTCTTATATTCCACTCTCACCTGCCTAACATAATAATCTTTCGGAAGTAACTCCCATGCCATTTGAACGTACTGTCCATTATTTACATGATAATTACTATCAAGATGAATCCATTTTACTAAAATAGGCTCTTTAACCTCCTGTTTCCCTGGTGTTTTGATTTTCCTAGGAGCATAGTCCATGGAAAGTTTCTCCCCCAAGGTATACGCATTCTTTATTTCTTCCATTATTCTTACTGGTCTTCCTGTTTTCAAATCTAAAAAGGTCCATAAGGAGTTTGCTTGCACAATTTGTATTCCTTCCTGGTCTTCCATATAAAAATTTCGGTATCCTAAAAAACCATGAAAATCATATGGAAAAGTACCTATACGGATGTTCTCAAAAAGCTCTGGATATCTCACTACAGAAATCTGCCAGGAAGAAAGAACCCAGCCATAGCTCTTGTCCCTTAAGCAGTTTATTCCTACACCTAACTCCTCAGAGTGGAAAAGGGCACAATCTTGAAAATAGTTTAAAATGTTATGCAATCTAATTTTACTGTCTATTCCCGTTTCGCTGTATCGTACTCTGGCCTCAAAACTGTACATATGACCTTCCTCCTATATTTGTGAAAAAGAACACCGCAAATGCGATGTTCTTTTTGACTGGGCTACAAGGATTCGAACCTTGAAATGACGGAGTCAGAGTCCGTTGCCTTACCGTTTGGCGATAGCCCACTATATTTCAACCGTAAATTATTATAACCTAAAGGAACAAAAAAAGCAAGCATTATTTTCACTTTGTTTGGAAATCCTTTTCTGAAAGATTCTATGAAATTTTTATTGACACTTATTTTTTCTTCATTTATACTAACTGTATGAATACAATTAATACAGATAAGATTTGAAAGGAGGTGTCTTATGATACTACTAGACTATAAAGACAGACGTCCTTTATATGAGCAGATTATAGAGCGATTCCAAGATTTAATTCTAAAAGGAGCTTTAGAATCAGAAGCAAAACTACCATCTGTCCGGAATTTAGCAGTGGATCTCTCTATTAATCCAAATACTATTCAACGGGCATACAGCGAATTGGAACACCTGGGATATATATATTCTATAAAAGGAAAAGGTAATTTTGTATCCAACACCGAGGAGGTTATCGCCCTTAAGAAAAAAGAATTTTTAAAAGAGCTTCAGCTTCTTATTGAAAAGGCGAGCATATTTGGAATTGGAGAAACTCTATTTTTTGAATACTGCAAAACAATTTATCAAGAAGTTAGAATGGAGGATTTATATGATAGAGACAAATGAAATATGTAAAACATTTGACGATATCCAAGCTGTCCAACATGTGACACTTACTATTAAAGAGGGGAATGTCTTTGGATTAATTGGAACAAACGGCGCTGGAAAAAGTACTTTTCTTCGAATGCTTACAGGTATTTTAAAACCAGACTCTGGTACTATTACCATTGATCAACTACACGTATTTGAAAACCCTGAAGCAAAATCTAAATTTTTCTATATTTCAGATGATCAATATTTTTTGCCTAACTCTACACCTAAAGAAATGGCTCATTACTATTGTTCTATCTATGCAAACTTTCGTTTAGACCGTTTTTCTGAATATTTAGAATGTTTTGAATTAAGTCCCAGCCGCCGGATTGCTACCTTTTCAAAAGGGATGAAAAAACAACTTTCCATTTTGCTTGGTCTTTGTTCTTACACGAAATACTTATTTTGCGATGAGACCTTTGACGGCTTAGATCCTGTTATGCGTCAAGGCATCAAAAGTATTTTTGCTAGCGAGATGACTCAGAGAGACTTTACGCCTATTATTGCCTCTCATAATCTTAGAGAATTAGAAGATATTTGTGATCATGTGGGCCTCCTCCACAAAGGAGGTGTGCTGCTTTCTAAAGAACTCATGGAAATGAAAAGCAACATTCACAAACTCCAATGTGTTTTTCAAAATCAAGACATGGAGCAGTCTGTCCTTGAACAGCTAAATGTTATAAAACTGGAACGACGTGGTTCTCTTCTTACTATTACTTTAAAAGGAGAAAAGGATTCCATTATAAATCGTGTTTCCCTTAGTTCCCCTGTTTTCTTTGAAGTGCTCCCTCTTTCTTTAGAAGAAATTTTTATTAGTGAAACGGAGGTAGTCGGCTATGACATCAAAAAACTTATTTTATAATTTATGGAAGGAAAACATGAAAAGAAGAGTTTGGGTTATAGCTCTCTCCCTCATTGTTTTTATTC